>NZ_JAUSUQ010000013.1 GCF_030814135.1 Caldalkalibacillus uzonensis
TGAGCGTATTTGCCAAACGGCTCAAAAACGGCCGGAGTTGGGTTGAAAAAGGTGTGAGTGCCATGATCACTGGACTGGTGGCATATCTGGACAACCTGACTTTGAAAACCCTGTTTGGCCGTATAGAGAAATGGGCCGAAACTAAAGAAGACCAGCACTCACCGAAATATTATCTGGAAAAGATAACAAGTGTGATTGGAGAGGCTACACGGAATAATATCCCCTATCTCAGGGGAAAGAGCCATTTGCCAGTATACTTCGCTTTAAACGGTTTAAGAGGTTTTTAAAAATCGACTATGTTACGCTAATGAGAAACCCTCAGTTTATGAATCCGCTTACAAATTTAAGGGTGAAAAATCTTGCCCACAAATACTTGACTCAGACCGAACTGCCACAAGAGTTGATAAACAAGGGCGTTAGCCTCTATAATGTGAAGGTAAGCTGTCTTGGAGGATGAACGATGAGACCGGAACCAACCCAACGGATAGATAAGAAAGCCTTGACCGTATGGCGCATCAGCGGCAGCCTGATTGCCGCCCTGTATTGGATAGCAGTCCTTATCTATTATGTGCTTTATGCCTATCTCAGTCTCCCACCACAGTTTTCCTGGCTCTTAGCACCTTGGTTATTGTGGATATTGCTCTTAACAGCCGCTGTGATGAGCATTGTACATATTGGAATAGTTCCCGCGGTGCGCTGGAAACGCTGGAGGTATGAAGTGAACGAGTATGAAATCGATTTGAAGCATGGCGTGCTGGTGGTCAAGCGGACGCTGATTCCCATGATCAGAGTGCAGCATGTGGACACCAAACAAGGTCCCCTTTTGCGCTTTTTCGGCCTGTCCAGTGTCACCATCAACACCGCCGGGGGCTGGCATGAAATCCCCGCTTTGCAAGACTCAGTGGCCGATGCATTGCGGGACAGAATATCTGTCCTGGCCCGGGAGGCGAAAGAAGATGTCTGACCCCTGCCGCCTCCACCCTGTCACGATCATTTTCCAAACATTGCGTCTGGTCAAAGAATTGTTTTTCATGCTCATTTTTGTGTTTATCAGCTTGGTCAGCACCGGGGTGAGTCACAAGTTCCTTTTGTTAGTGATCACCTTGACCGGGGTTGCCATCATGCTGATCATTGCCGGATCCGTTCTTTATTGGTGGCGGTTCATCTATTACGTTAAAGACGGAGAGTTACGGATTGAATATGGCATACTGATTCGCAAACGGCGTTATATTCCAACAGAACGCATTCAATCCATTAATTTGACTGCTGGCATTATTCACCGCTTGTTGGGACTGACGAAAGTGGAGATTGATACAGCAACCAGCAGCGAGCATGCAGAAGCAACCTTGGCTGCTGTAGAGTTGTCAGAGGCCAAAAAACTGCAAGCGTTATTATCTGCTGGCCAACCGGAAACAGATACGGGCCATCAACATACAAGTACAGCAGATTTCTCCAGACCGGAAAGCGGTGTTCACTATCATCTGCCTGTCAAGGATTTGCTTATTGCTGCGTCTACTTCAGGCAGCTTCGGCGTCCTGTTTTCCATTTTACTTGCTGTCATCTCGCCAATAGATAAATTATTTCCGTCCCTCAACTTGTTTGATCTGTTGACTGACTTTGTACAATCCAACCTCACACTTATCTTGTATCTGGTTCCGCTGATCGCTTTGGTCTCCTGGCTGGCAGCCATTATCTATACCGCTGTGAAGTATGCCAATTTCACATTGGTGCGCAGGGATACGGATGTGTATGTCTCCTATGGTTTGTTAGAAAGAAGGGAGTTTACAATCCCACTCAGGAGAATTCAGGCCATCCGGATAACCGAAAATCCCTTGCGCCAGTTGTTTGGCCTGACAACAGTGTATATTGAATGTGCCGGATACGGTAAAGAGTATGGGGGATCACGGATGCTGTATCCCTTACTCCGCCGCCGTGATCTTGAGTCTTTTTTACAAGCGGTTGCACCCCATGACTGGGAGCTGGACACCCATAGGCCTGGCCAGCTTGGCATCCGACCCGTGCCGAGCCGGGCGTTGTTCCGCTATCAGTTGCGCTTGTGTCTGCCTGTTTTTTTGGTGGTGATCCCGGCTGTCATTTGGCTGCCTTACGGCTTTCTTGCTTTGCTTATCCTGGGGTTAGCCTCTATGCTTGCTTACTGGCAATATAAAGATGCCGGGTGGATTACATCGGGACCTCTCTTGGTGCTTCGCTCCCGGTTTTTATCCAAGGTCACGATGTTGATCCCCCAGCGGTGTGTTCAGTCAGCCCACGTAAACCGCTCTTTTTTCCAGCGGCGAAGAAAGCTCGCTTCGATCGGTGTGCGTGTTCTATCCGGCTTCGATGGGGCATTTTTCTCTGTCAGAGATGTAGATGCGCCAGATGGAGAAGCACTGCTGGACTGGTGCAAGCCAAAAAGAGCTTCATCTGAAGATCACTAAGCATAATACGTTTTCCTGTACAACTCATTCCTTGTAAAAAAACAATGAACAGCCCTCCGGACAACAGAAGGCTGTTTATTTTTAATCTCCAGCATCCGGCAGCTGTTTGGGCTCGTCTTGAAAAATATGCTCCAAAACATAACGCACCTCATCTAAATGATCTAAGTGCTTCCAAAACAACTCTCCATAAATGAGTAAATCTGCATGGAGATGAAGGCCGCCATACTCATCCCCTTTTACAGCAAAGCTGGTGCCGGAGTTACCCACGTAGCCCAGCACATCACCCCGCTTTACTTCCTTGCCTACTTCAATACCCTCCTCAACAGCGGACAAATGGACATAGCGGATCATTACCCCATGATCATATTGCACCCAGACGGAACGGCCTCTTAGCTTGTCCAATATATAGGTGGGGGTGTCGCTCAACTGAGCCGCCCAGGACAAATAGCTTTCCCGCTCCTCCAAGTCCATTTCCACATAGTCATTGTCAGCCCGCACGACAATGCCATCGGCCACTGATAAGACCGGCGTGTCCAAACCAATGTCAATACCTGTCACTCCTGCATACCAGTCGATCCCTTCATGATAACCGTTCCGGTAAGGCCGGGGAGCACCTGGAAGATGGGATTCCCTGGTACTGATCTGGGCCCCAGGAATGGGATTGGACAAAAAGGACAGGTAGTTGATCAGATCATCTGCTGATAAGGCCTTGAGATCAGAAGTGGTTTGACCGTGCTGACTGAAGGTAGCTATTGCTTCATCATCCAGCCATAACTGCACCTTCTCATCCGTTTCCAGGAGCTCATATTCTGCCTCCAAAGCTTGTGTCAGAAACGCCGCAGGCAAAAGCACATCCTCATCGGTAAACAATGGTTCAAGTTCATAAGGCAGATACAACCCATTCCGCTCCACCACAGTAACTTCTTTGATTAGGAAAAAGGGAACGCCAAGGATATCAAGCTCCACCGTTCCGTTCAGATCATCCACTTCAATGGAGCCTTGGGTGATCTCTGCCAGCTGGCGGGCTGAAATCCACCACTCTCCGTCACGGAGTTCTGCATCTAACGTCAATGCTTCGCCCCTCTGATGTTCTACCTGTTCTTCCTGCAATTTACGCTCAATTTGCTCAACCGCCTGCTGTTCTGAGCCAGGAGACTGTGCACACCCGGCCAGAGCAAGCATGATGACAATAAATGTCGCTGTCCGTAAACGTTTCTGTATTGTAAACAAAGGGTCTCCATCCTTTTTATCAGATTGATTCTATTATCGATCTATTACTTCCTATTATAAAGGATGGTGTCAGGAAAAACAAAACACCTCTGGTCCTAATTGGGTTACCTTTTGTTACAGCGATCACCTTTATGCTGATGCCTGATGGTTTCTCTCACTTACCTCTTGGGAACTTTCTACCAAACGCTGAAAGACTTCAGTCCAGGAATGTTGGAGTGCTAACAGCCGAGAATTGCGTCCCAGTTGAAGGCGAAGCCCATGTTCGGTTACCAACTTAAGCAGCGCATGTCTGAAAGCACGGACATCACGGGGCGGACATAGGTAACCGTTCTGCCCTTCTTGAACTAAGTGCTTCACCCCTCCCCCATTGGCCCCGATAACCGGTAATCCTGATGCCATCGCCTCCAAAACGACATTGCCAAAGGTTTCGGTCGGAGAAGGGAATAAAAACAGATCGCTCGACGCATATAGTTGAGCCAATTCCCTTCCTTGTTTGAAGCCGGCCAGGGTGATGTGTGGGGAATTAACCTGACATAAATCGGAATAAAGCGGCCCATCTCCCACGATGATCAGTTGAGTTTGCTTTATAACCGGTTTCGGAAGGCTAAGAAAACTGTGAATGGCGGTCGGCACATCTTTTTCCGGAGCAAGCCGTCCAACATATAAAGCCAGAATACGTTTGCCTTGGCCATATTGGTGACGGATGTCAGGGCTATAATGAGCGGGAGAAAAGAAATAATGGTCGACACCCCGCGGCCATATTTCCAGATTGTTGTGGACTCTGTGGTGAAGTAACTTTTCTTTTGTGCTTTGCGAGGGAACATATACTTTTTTGGCTGGCCGGTGAAACCAGCGCATGTAATGCCAAATCCACTTTTCCATAAAGGACAGGTTATAATAACGCAGATACTCATCAAAATGGGTGTGATAGGAGGCAACCAGAGGGATCCCATGTTTGCGGGCATATTGCACACCAAATAATCCGACATTGAAAGGAGTTGCCACGTGAATTAAGGAGGTTCCAAATAAGCGGTTAACTGTCCCAAGGTTCTGGCCACACCATTGATTTCAGGCGCATAAGTGTCGGAAAAAATGGCCACTCTCATACAACTTCCCCCTTCAACATAACATAACTCTGTTTTAATCCAACTGTATCATAACAGTGTTAATTAACCGTTAAGATGAGGTTAAAAAATGAGGCTTTAGTTTTAACATGAGCTTAAAACTGGCTTAACAAAGTTTAGATAAAATGTAGTTAGAAAACTGGAAGGAGGAACGCCGATGGACCGCATGAAGATGTGGTTGGCTGATCAGGATGTGAAATGGTTTGGCTTTGTTAATCAGCGGCTTCATTGTCAACTCTTGGATATTTTACTTCCTCGTATAACCCACTTGGGGGGTGCTACTGCAACCCTGACCGGGCTGGGACTTACCATGATATTATGCTCTGACCCTATCCGCCTGTGGGCGGTTCAAGCCCTTATCGCACTAATTATCAGTCATGTTGCCGTCCAAGTGATCAAGAAAATTGTTCCCCGGCAACGCCCCTATCTGATATTGCCTGGCACCCGCCTTTGTCCTCATCCGCTCAAGGATTACTCCTTTCCTTCCGGCCACTTCACCGCCAGCTTTTCCATCGCCAGTGTCTTTGCCCTGCATTCCATTGTACTTGCTTTTCTGGTTGTTCCCCTCGCTGTGGCCATTGCCTTCTCTCGCATGTATTTGGGACTTCATTATCCAACGGATTGCCTCGCCGGCGCCGTGCTGGGCACGGTGACAGCCTGCTGTGTCGTGTGGATATCCGGCTTCTAAAAGAATAGAACTTTAAGGCTCATGCCCTCTGCGATTAAAAAAACCCTTCGGAAAAAAGTAGACAGCCTTTCAAACCAGAAGGGCTGCTTGGACCCCGGTGAAAACAAACAACCACCCCAGAATGGAGTAGCTGTCTTTTAGTTTTAATGGTTGCCGCAGCTGCCGCAACCACCACTGCATCCCCCGCCGCCGCATCCCAGCTGGTCGAAGAAAGGATTGCCGGTGGGGACCTTAATTGTATCGGAAACCGCATAAGCAATTTTCTCACTGATTTCAATCAAAATCGCTTCAAGTTTTCGTTCCGCCTTCTTAAAGTTGGCCACACTTTCATTTAAGTCCAGCTCACGCTTTAATTGGCGCATTTCCTTTTTGATGCGGTCATAATCTGGATGAAAGCGCCCAAAACGCTCCACCTCTTCATATTGTTCCTTCTTCTGAACAAAACGCTTAATTAATTTTTGCGCTTCCTCATCTTGTTGCAAGCGTTGCTTGCAGATGCGGTAATGCTTCACTTCTTCGGAGCGGAGAATCAGTTGAGTCAGACGGTCAGTCTCCTCAAGGATTTCCGCCAAGTCAAGTGAGGCTATCATGAGGATCAACACCTCCGTCATACTATTGTAACACGTTTTGATTTAAACGGGAAACAACAGTTGGAGGCGGTTTAGCTGGTTGAGTTTATAATATTTTCCTTCCTGGTCATAGACCACCCATTCTCCCTGCTCCGTACGGCAATCAACAGCTTCAATCGTCACCACTCTGCCCTGGTTATCCTCTATTTTTAACTTTAATTGATGGGTGACAGCCTGCTGCACCATGTCCCGTTTGGTTGAGGCATGATAAGAGGTGAAATGTTTTTTCCAGGTATCTGGCAGCTGGTTCCAGGCCGGAATGGCATCAGTATAATCAGGAAAAACATTTTCCACTTTCAGCTGCTGCTGTTTATCCCTGGGAAAGTTAATCAGTTGAGGCTCAAGGGGTTTGAGCGTTTCTCGCCCGTCATGCCCCTTATCGGTGCTGAGCTGAATCCCCTTTTTGTGCAGGATCTGGGCAATCTCAGGCAGGCTGCCTCCCTTGGCCAGCAACAGATGCGGCGTAACAGCCCTAAGGGTAAATGATTGTAACTCAGGCATCTGCAAAATGGCCCGGGCCAGTTCCTGCTCATGAATTTCCAGTACGGTCATTTCCTGCAGGCTCACTTGATTATGCTGTTTCTGCCACAATTTAAGTGACGCTTTAAACGTCTCAGGCACCGGTGTGCTGCTGTTCTGTTCAAACCAGCCCAGCCACTCTGTTAATGATCGCTGTACGCTAGCCATACGCTGTACATAAGCCTGATCCAAACTTAAAACCAGCATCTCCTGCCAGGAATCTAGGGCCAAAATCTCAGTCAGCCGCCACAGATCACGGAAAGGAACCACCTGGGGCACAAGTACCTCCATGGGGGGTTGTATCCACCATGGACACAGATTTTCATCATGGAGGTGGTAACGCCATACCTTTTCACCTTGAGGTGTTTCGGCGTAGTCAACCAACCCTAATCCTGCCAGCGGTAAGATCACTTCCTGCTCCAGACGGGTGACGATCTCTCCTGCGGGCGGCAAGGCGTAGTGTCTTTCCCACACTTCAACCGGAGAAAGCAGGTACACCCATTCGGACTGGCCATCTTTTTGTTGATTGAGCAACCGGGCCATATCAACCATATAACGCTGCAACCAGGGAGATGAGGGAACGTAATGGCTAAACCAATACTGTAAAAACTGCTCACTCATCTTTTGACGGGAATAGCTCATCCACTGTTCGGCCTGCTCCAGATCCAGCACCGCCCCCTGTTCATACCAGCGAATGAGCTTCTCTCTGGTCATGAAATCGAGCAACAGAGCAATATCTTTGGAATATGTTTCCCTGTTGCTGACAGTCAACGGACATTCCTCCAGATTCTTCTCACGGTCGGGCAGTCTGTCCTGCCAGGTACGCAAGATCCGCTTATGAATACTTCTACGTTTGGTTAAGGGAAGAGAGGTGTTTTTCACTTGGCGCCACTCATACATGAGCCAGAACAGGTCTACCAAAACCGAAGGATGAGCGGAGTAGAGGTTGGTCACCGATTCCTGGCAAACTTCCCAAGCTCTAGTTTGATTAACTTTAAGATATGTTTCATACAGGCTGTATCTGATATCCACCGGCATGTAGTAGGCCACCTCTCCCCATTGGCGGCGCAAGGTATAGATAACCCCTTTTCTTATCAACCCCGTTAAACCCAGACGAAATAAGTTGGGTTTTAACACATCCTGTTCCTCTTCCACTTGACGATATGTTAAAAAGTCGTCCCCGATGTGAAACAGAAAGTGATGCACCACCTCCTGCTCATAATGGGAAAGGGAGCGATACAACATGTGGATGGCTTGACCGTCAGACAAGAGAGCAGCCAGCTGTCTGCGCAAACACTCCTCTTCAGCTCCGTGCTGCTCCTCTTTTATGTTAGTGGAACCCGCCAGCTCTTGCACTATGTTTGCTGTTTCTACCGGTGGTGTTAATCCTTTCCATTCGCCCAGGATGTTTTTAATCATCGAACCGGAAAGCGTAGCGATCAAATCCCAAGCCTGTTTCATATCCGTACCCCTTTCCGCTCACAGTCAACCACTTCATAGTGATAACCCTGTTCCACCAAAAATAGCTGGCGCTTCAGCGCATAATCCTGGTCCTTGGTATCTTTGGTGACAATATGGTAAAAATAAGCTTTGTTCTCTCCTGGTTTGGGGCGCAAAATACGGCCCAGCCTTTGAGCTTCCTCCTGCCTTGATCCATAAGTGCCGGACACTTGAATGGCCACGGTGGCATCGGGGAGATCAATGGCAAAGTTAGCCACTTTGGATACGGCCAGAACACGAATCTCTCCCTGCCGGAAGCGTTCATAAAGGCGGTCCCTTTCTTCCTGCTTCATCTTTCCTGTAATCACTGGTACATTAAGCAAGGTGCCCAATTCTTCCAGCTGGCGGACATATTGGCCGATAATCAGCACCTGGTCATCCCGGTGCTTGTCCAACACTTCTTGAACAACGGCCACTTTGTTCGGATTCTCCTGGGCGATGCGCATTTTGTGCCGCTCTGGGGCCAAGTGATAGGCCTCTTTTAAAAATGGATCCAGACCGACCCTTATTTCGGTACAAGTGGCCTGGGCAATATGCCCCTCTTGTTCAAGATATTTCCAGGGCAAATCATAGCGTTTGGGTCCAATCAGACTGAACACATCTTCTTCCCGTCCATCTTCTCGCACTAACGTAGCTGTCAGTCCCAGACGGCGGGTAGATTGAAGCTCTGCCGTGACCCGGAATACAGGGGCTGGCAACAGGTGCACTTCATCATAGATAATTAAGCCCCACCGCCTGTACCTGAAGAGATGCAAATGACCAAAGGACTCGGTTTGGGCTGGACGGTAGGTGAGCATGTGATAAGTGGTTACCGTCACCGGTTTTAGCTCTTTAACCTGCGACGTATACTCTCCCACTTCATTTTCCGTCAGTGTGGTTTTTTCTAATATTTCCCTTTTCCATTGCCTGACAGAGGTTGCATTGTTCGTCATTATAAGGGTGGCACATTGCTGCCTGACCAGAGCCGCAATGCCGATCACCGTCTTTCCAGCTCCGCAAGGAAGCACCAATACGCCTTGACCGCCATAAGCTGAATCAGCACCAAAAAAAGCGTTCACCGCCTCGCGCTGGTAATCCCGTAATCGAAACGGCGTACCGTCAGGCAAACAGGAAACGAAGGAGCAGGGCAGAGGTTCTCCGTCATCATAACCTGCTTCGTCTTTGACAGGGTGGCCAAGGCGGATGCACTGTTGTTTAAGCTCTCCCCTCTTGTCAGGTCTGGCAACCACTCCCCACTTCCGTTCATTGCTCCATACCACTGGTCTGGGCTCACCAAGGAAACAGGATGATAATGACGGATAATCAACGACCGCCAACAATTCTTCAACTTTGTCAGCCATTAAATATAAATGACCAGCATGGGAGACAAGAATCAGCCGTCCATACTTGGCCATATCTTCCCGGATAGATTGTTTTAGATCAGTGGTTAAGGGGAACTTAGCATAATCTTGCAAAAAAGCAATAATAGCTTCTGCCCGTTGGCCCTGGGCAGCAGCATGCCACAAGGATAAAGATGTGATGCGATAGGTATGTATATAATCTGGGCTCTTGATTAATTCACTAAACAGATGCAGCTTTTGACGCACTTCTTCAAATTGGGGATGGTTAACTTCCACATAGATGGTACGGTCAGGTTGTATCACAAGTGGCCGGTCAGCAAGATAGTTCATTGTTTTCACCTTTCTATCGATTGCAACATAACGTTTTCTTTTATATAGTTTAAACGAAAGGAGAGAGGGATATGAACCTTTCAGCCGCTGATTTTCCACACTGGATTGAAGAAAAACTTGAAGAGATCCGCAAAACAGGAGGCGTACTTACCGTTTCGGACGACACACATACCTACATCCTGCTGGCCACAGGAGAGCGGCCTACAGGCGGATACAGCATTAAAGTGGTCGATGCCGAAGAGAGGGAGAAAAACGGGAAAGCCTATATACTGATCAAAGCTAAAGAGATCAGGCCGGCTCCGGATGACTTCGTAATCCAGGTGATTACTTACCCCACTGCCGTCTACCGCCTGCCCAAAACAGATCTTCCGGTTAAAGTAGAATGGGTCAGGTCTTAAACCCCGTTAGTACCAAAAGACCCCGGTCATGATATGCCGGGGTTTTTTTCTAACACCTTCCTAATCTAAGATTTAATCTGAGATCTTAATTATCCAGAATCTGAGGATATTGTCTTGGGAAGGTATTTCTGGATCAGCGGCAGGAACGTTCTGGTAGGGATAGCAAAGCCCATACTTTGGTGAGATTGAATAATGATGGCGTTCATTCCGATCACCTGGCCTTTGGTATTGAACAAGGGCCCGCCGCTGTTCCCAGGATTTAAGGTGGCATCGGTTTGTAACATGCCTTCATATTCGTTATTGGCCGTAGATACTGTCCGCTCCTTCCCACTTAATATGCCCATCGTTAATGTATGTTCAAAGCCAAAGGGATTGCCAATGGCAAAAACACGTTCGCCAACATGGGCATCTTTACAAAAGGTGACCGTAGGCAACTTTTTGGAGGGGTTGATTTTGAGCACAGCCACATCCTTGTCTTGCTGGGCCCAAACCAGCTTGGCCTGATAAAGTTCCGGGCGTTTTCCCCATTTGACTTTTGCTGCCCTTATCCCGGCCACCACGTGATAGCAGGTTAAAATATATCCTTTGGGATGAATAATCATGCCGCTTCCGTAACTAACTTTGCGTTCCTCCCGTTCAGGGAAAAAAAAGTAGGGAGATAAGAGTAAGTCCTCTCTTTCAGGACCGGCTTTCATGCCTTCGATGGAGACAATACGATGCTTTAGTTTACGATATAAATCGGCTATCCGGCTACTCATGTTGGCAACGACTCCTTATCGAATAGTCGGCCTTCCCGTTGTCCAGCCCCCATGATAATCAGGTCGTGTCACCCCGCTCTGAATGGGAGCACGAGGATAGGAATAATATTGGGACCGGTCAGTCCCTGGATGAGGACGGGGATAGGGATGGGTCACAGGGGCGTGAGTACCGGTTCCACCATGCAATTGCCTGAGCAGCACATTGACCTGCTCTACCACTTGATTGACCTCAGCCAGTTTATGTGCAAATTTGTTTAAATCTATCTGCCGGGCTAAGCGGGTAAGATGATTAAATAAAATGATATCCGGGGAGATCACACCAGTGTGGTTAATGGGAGAGCCTGCTTTTCTTTTCTTCGTTCGGTTACGCTGCCCCTGCTGCTCTTTTACTCTCGTGTGGTGCATAAGGCGTGCGTCCCGGTTTCCGCTTCTGTTTGACACATGCTGCCGGGCCGGGTTGACCCACTTCTTTTGGTTAGCCATGATGCGCACTCCTTACTGGTATATGCTTGTTAACTAGTATCATCTTATGGAACACCATGCAGATATGTTCCATAAACTACTCATGGGTGTAAACACATCATAGAGAGGAATCCGCATCCATGATCATTATCGCGCACAGAGGCTCATCCCAGCTTGCACCGGAAAATACATTACCTGCGATCAAACAAGCCGTAAGAGATCAGATTGAAGCCATTGAAATTGACGTGCAAATGACAAAAGACAGTCAGGTTATTGTCTTCCACGATGAATGGTTAGGCCGCACCACTAATGGGAGCGGATTTGTTTATGATACGCCGTATGCCGAGATTCGCCGATTGGATGCTGGGGAGTGGTTTCATCCTCGCTTCAAAGGAACCCATGTTCCTCTGCTTGAAGAGGTGCTGCACCTGCTACAAGATCAGCCGGTTACCCTTCATATTGAACTCAAAAATCACTTAATTGATTACCCGGGATTGGAACAAAGCGTGATTGACTTGGTCCAGCGTTACCAGATGGACAACAAGGTCATTTTGTCCTCTTTCAGAGTCGATAGTCTGGAAACTTGCCTCTACATGGCACCTCACATTCGGCGCGGACTGTTATGTTGGGGAACACTGCTGCCCTTTTTTACCACTGATGAATGGCGCCAGCTCGACCTATATTCCGTTCATCCCCATGTCTCGTTAGTGGGAGAAAATCTGCGCCCCCTTCAGCAAGAAGGGTATTACATTTTCCCCTATGTCGTTGAACGGAAATCCCAACTAGCGCTGTGCCAACAATATGAGGTGGATGGACTGTTTACCAACTGCCCCCGCCGCATTAAAAAGCTTCTCAAGCAAAACTGACTTCCAATCGATAAAAACCTCGGACGATTTATTCCGAGGGTTATTGTTTGACAAAATTTTGCGTATAGTATTTATCCACCACACCCACTCCCAAATGCGTAAAGGCCGGTTCAACAATATTTTGCCGGTGACCGGGACTATTTAGCCAGCCATGATGAACATCAGCGGCATCCACATAGTTCCAGGCAATGTTTTCTCCTGCTTTGGCAAAGGTGACGCCTCCACGCTGAAGACGTTCTCCCAGGTCCCCATAATGGGGAGAGTAGTGGTCGAAATAGTTATTTTCCAGCATGTCCTGGCTGTGTCTCCGTGCGACATCCGCCACGCCATCATGCCAATCAAAAGGAGTCAATTTGATCATGGTGCGGGTGACGTTAACCATATCAAAAATTTGCCGCTCATTGGCTTGGTCGACGGCCTGCCGTTCCTGTTCATTTAAGGGAGAAGGTTCAGGCAGTGAACCAACATATTTCAGGGTATAGGGCCGGTGCAACAGGAGGGTCTCCAAATCCATCAAGCGTATACCAGCAATGCTTTCCCCTCCATGAAGATCTATATACAGCTGTACAGCGAAATCGTCTTCCAGATAAAGAGGCCTCTCCCGTATGTCATCTTCCGAGAGCACAAACGAATAATAGCCCCATTGATACGTAAACGTATATTCTTCCTGTTCTGACCAAGCTCCTGCCCACTCTTCTCTCTCCTGCCCCACACGCCAGTCTTTCCATTGCCAGCCGGGGGCATTGGTATAAACGGTATTCACCTGGTTATCTTTTATTCCTATCTGCACATATGCTTCCCAATCATGATTATAAATCCACCACTCATAACCATAAGCACTGGGATCAATGCGCTCTGGGTTACCCCATTTTTCCCTGACTTCAGCCGCTGTCATCCCCAAGGCCACATACAGTCCGGGATCAGAGATTGAATAAAAACCTGCCTCCGCGGTATGTTTCTCCGTTGTTTCCTTATTCTGCACAGATTCAACGGGAAGTGTTTCTTCCCGTTCTTCTGCCGGTATGCGTTGGGGCACTGAAAGGTAATGGTCCACCATTACTGCCGGGAGTTCACGAACCTTATTCCACTTTATCTGCCAGCTGTCAGACCACGTCTCCCATCCTACCAGCCACAGATGAATCAAACTGCCAACAATCAGGCCCAGCACAATACCCCGCCACAGCTTCATCTCTCTCCTCCTCTCTCTCCAGTCAGGTAACAAAACAGCAGCTTTTCACACTCCCCCCGCAGCACATCATTGGTATAGCGATGCTGATACAAGTATCCCCGAAATTTAGTGGTGACCAGCCGGAACGTCCTTTCCTGCTGTTCGGAAATAATGCATCCGCCCAACTGAGTGATTTGACGGCGCAGTTGATGTATATCTTTTTCCACCTGCTGATGAATCCTCTCTAATATCCGGCAGTACAAACGAGATAATTTTAATCTGGAGTGGTGCAGTTCCTTCACTTCCAACGGAATTACTTTTAACAGAATTTGCAAAACGGTATATTGCTTTAACAACTCCGTAAATAATTGATATTCTTTAGAATTAGTGATCATACCGTCAAACTCCGCTTCTGTTATTATTTTTACCCTTTTTTTACGTTACAAACATTATATACGAACATATGTTCTTTTTTCAAGCAAAAAATGAGTCTGCCAGGCAGACTCAAGTGTGCATTGTGCTAAGGGCAGGAGATAAGGGGACAAATTTAAGATTCGTATGTGGGAGAGTGGGTATCGGTTTCGCCCCGTCTTTCGGAGATCTCACTCAGGGCAACTTCTGCTTCATCATCATAATTATCACGGACAGCCAAATCACCCAACGCCACAATCCCTACCAACTTATTGCCCTCCACAACAGGCAAGCGGCGAATTTGGTGTCGGGACATCAGTTCAGCTGCTTCATCTACTGTGGTGTCAGGACTACAACAAATCACATCGGCGGTCATGATTTCTGTCACTTGGGTGGAATTGGGTTTCCGTTCGGCTACTCCACGAATAACAATATCCCGGTCCGTTATGACCCCCAGCAGCTGGTCATTGGAAACAACTGGAATAACCCCTACATCCCATGTTTTCATTTTAACAGCTGCTTCATAGATATTGTCTTCAGGAATACAACAGTTGACCTGACGGGTCATGATATCACTTACCGTTTGTTGGGCCATGTTATAACCTCCTTTTTTTCCTGCTAAAATCGGTTCAATATTAACCTGTCCAAAGTGAAAAAAATCATACATGAAAAAATTAAGCATTTGCATCTTCAAGCCATTCATACTATGATAAATAAAGATGAGACGGGATAAAGGAGGAATCGTTATGATCATTATGGATACAGGATTGGAAGGCAAGGAAATTGCCATCCGGGACCTGGACGTAGCTATGGAACATGTCGGTTTTGTACGCTGGGCCTGGGATTATAAACGAGCCACCTATGATTATAAATATGTGGATAGCAAAGATGGAAAAACATACTATATCCGTGTTCCCGCTGAAGTGGTGGAAGGGATTATTGAGGACAGCGGCCATGCTATTGTAAAGATCGGTGAACCTTACATCGGGGTCCATACCTTTCCCCATGGTGTCGCCTATGATCATGATTTCCCCAAACATGCCTTAAACCGGGCCAAGGAAAAGCTGGCCGAATTAAACAAGCTGCTTAAAGTCAAGGAAGAGAAAGAAGAAGAACATACTGCTCATTAACATGCGTCTAATCAAAAATGACCTCCTGACAAGGAAGGTCATTTTTTGTCATGAACCAGGTTAATATTTTAATCCAAGTTTTTGAAAGTTAGACAGGCTCCTTATTGTTTGAGCATGTGCGTCAGCTTTCCTGGTTCTCTTGCTGTTCAGACGGCTTGGCGAAATCGACGCCTTCCACACGGACATTCACTTCGTTAACGTACAAACCGGTCATATTTTCTACCGCTTCTTTCACGTTACGCTGTACATTGCGGCACACATCATCAATTTTTTGGCCGTACTGGACGATCACTCTCAAATGGATGGCCGCTTCGTTATTGTTGATGTTTACTTGCACGCCTTTGTGGACCTGTTTACCACTCACCCGTCTGGCAAAGCCTTCCACAATGCCGCCAGACATGCTCGTGATCCCTTCTGTATCCAGTGTAGCTATACTGGCTATGACTGCCACAACATCATCCGCAATACGCACAACACCTTTGTCTTTTGTTTCTTCCATCTGCTTCACCCCTTTAGATACTCTATCATCAGTTTATGACCAATAAAACTTTTTTAACAGGCCAGCGAGTCATTTTTTATCATCTACAGGGCTTTAACCATTCCGCCGTCTACCATGTATGTGGAACCGGTTAAATAGGTGTTGGCCGGTGAGAGCAAGTAGGCAACCAGCTGTCCGAATTCATGGGGTTCACCATACCGCTTTAAGGGGATGTCCTGTAAGGATTCTTGCTGTACTTGTTCCAGTGTTTTACCTTCCCGTTCAGCTTTGGCTTGATCCAAGGCCTGGAGACGGTCGGTGGCAATGCGTCCCGGGCAGACCGTGTTAACCAGGATACCTTTTTCGGCCAATTCGATGGATAAGGTTTTCATCAATCCCTGTACCCCAGCCCGCATGGTGTTGGACAAAATCAGCCCAGGGATAGGAACTTTAACAGAAGAGGAGGCAATCGTAATGATCCGCCCACCACTCGTTTCCATCAAGGGCACACTGGCACGGACCAAGCGTACTACACTTAACAGGTTGGTTTCAAAGGCACGCTGCCAGTCATCGTCAGCAAAGGATAAAAACGAGCCGGCCGGAGGTCCTCCAGCATTACACACCAAGCCAAACAATTCAGTGGTTGCTTTCCTTACCTCTTGAAAAAGACGCTCCACATCTTCGGGCTGTGACACATCAGCCGGAATCGTGATCACCTTCTGCCCTGTTTGTTGTTCAATGTCACGGGCCGCATCAGCCAAGGCCTGCTCACTACGGCTGGAGATAATGACTCGTGCCCCTTCCTTGGCTAAAGCCAGGGCACTTGCTTTACCCAACCCTTTACTGGCGGCTGTCACCAACACTGCTTTGCCATTATAACCTAAATCCATCATGTTCCCTCCTTTTTATTTTTACCCTCTATCTTATTCGCCAAACCTGCCCAAAATCCTTGTTAAGGAACGAAATATTGCCCGAGAAGGACTAGAACTGTCCGGCATTAAGTACTATAATGAGGAGGAATGGACTTGTGTCCGCAGAAAGGAGAGCAGCATTGAAAGAGATCATTACACCCAAACGTATCATCATTGCATGTGTGCTCTTGATCAGTGGGTTTATTTTATATCGATACTTATCTGTGTTTATGCCCTTGATTCTGGCTTTTGTCACAGCGTTATTGCTGGAGCCGCTGGTGAAACTGGCCCAAAGGACGCTGTACTTAAAGCACCGGCTTGCAGCAGTCACCCTCGTGTTTATTTTGTTTGTCTGCTTTATTGGTTTAATGTTTTATCTGGGGATTACCAAGCTGGTCAACGAGGCCATGAAGTTTATCGACCGTTTGCCCTATTACATTATTGAGGTTACTTTCTTTGTGGAGAATGCCATTGAGCAATTTAACGAAACGATTGCTACCCTCCCCCAACCGCTGGTTGAAGAAATTGAGAGACAAAGTTTTGTGATTATCAGCAAGGCCAATCAGATCTCAGCCCAAGCCATTTCTGCCGCAGCAGGGTGGGTGCAAGCGATTCCCAATCTGATTGTTGTTATTTTGATCTACTTGATTGCCCTGTTTCTGATCAGCAAGGAGCTCCCCAGGTACATTGAGGCATTTTACACCATGTTCAAAGAGGAAAATGCCGAAAAAGTCCGGTATATGTTTCAACGCTTGTCCCGCGTGTTTACGGGCTTTTTTAAAGCTCAGTTTTTGGTGAGCATTATTATCTTTATTGTTTCATATGTCGGTTTGCTGTTAATCTCGCCCCGCAATGCTTTGTTGATGGCAGTGATCATTTGGATTATCGACTTTATCCCTATTATCGGCTCGATTGTCATTCTGGCACCGTGGGGCCTGTTTAATCTAATTACAGGAGATACTCATACAGGCATACAATTATTAATTTTGGCCATGGTTCTGTTAACGATCCGCCGCACAGTAGAACCCAAAGTGATGGGAGATCAAATCGGATTGCCTCCCTTGCCCACGTTGATCGGTATATACTTAGGGTTTTACTTTTTGGGCGTGATTGGCCTGATTGCCGGGCCATTACTGATTATCGCCTTTCTCTCTGCCAAGGAAGCAGGAATTATCCGTTTCAATTTCAAAATATGACCCAAAACAAAAGCCAGCTCTTCTCTAGCAGCTGCTTGATGACAGCACTGGAGGCAAGCTGGTTTTTTTCTCTGGGAGAACAATTCCTCCACCCTGCATACTATGATCTGGCTATTTCCGACTGGCCGGGAACGACACATATTTAAATCCACTCTTAGCCAGCCAGTATAAAATAAAACTACACACTAACAAAACGGGAGCTTCCATCCATTTCCATTCAGCACGATAGTCCCGTAAGTCTGCCGCCGAATAGCCCCACCAAGACAAGCCTATCACCACCAACACAGGCAAGGTTAACAGTTTAAAACTGATCAGCAGTCTGGCCCACCGCCGGTGCGTCAGCACAGCGATCAAAAAGGCAGTGCTATAAGTAAAGAGATACAAAGTATACAACCCCGGTGCCGAAAGCCATATTGCTGCACCCATCATCTGCCCCGCACCCAATATTACGAGCAGCACCAAGAAAGACAGATAAATTCCCGTTAAGCTCAAAACACCAAACCACCATTTGCTGCTCACCACTTGCCGCCTGGATATGGGCAAGGTCAACAGGAAATCCAGTGTGCGCTCCTTTTTTTCCTTAGTGACCAGCCTCTGTCCAAAGATAAAAATGGCCACTAAGTGAAAGGGGATGAGGACAGCCAGCCCCCCGTCAGTCAATATATGGAACTGTTCCTGCCAAAACGGCCAAGTGAGCCATGCCTGCCACCGGTGAGGATCATGAACTTGGGATAAATGAGTCACTAATGGATAAAAAACTGGAGATAAAAGAAAAAATAAGAACAAACTCAATACAGAAAATTTATGGTTAAGCCATTCCTTGCGTAACAACAATCTAGACCCATGCTTCATTTCTAAACCCTCTCTTCAGCTCACAGGGCAAGAGCTGCCCTCCCTCCAGACGAAACCCATAATCAGCAATCTCTTGCAGCTCCTGCTCAGAATGGGTTGTAAAGACCACAGTCGTTCCGTGATTAATCACATCTTGGGACAACAGCTTTAACATGTCCATTTTCTCTGCAGGGCTGAACCTTTTCGTTGGTCCATCCAAAACAATCAGTTTGGAGCGGGCGGACAAGGCGATGATCACAGACAGCCAGACTTTTTGTTCATGGGGAAGCTGCTTGATTTTCTTGCCCAGGGAGATATCCAGCCCCTGGATTAAGGAATAGCATCGTTTTTCGTCCCAATGGCGATACAAACGGTGCATCCACTGCAATAATTCCTTCACTTTGAGCCGGGAATAAAAGGTGCTGTCGTTTAAGATAAAGCTGGCCAACTGCCGGTAAGCAGGGTTGTCTGGTGTGATGTTTTGGTCAAAGATACAAACCTTCCCTTTAGTAGGGCGAATGAGGCCGGCCAAGAGCCGCACCAGTGTGGTTTTGCCAGCACCTGCAGTACCCACAATACCGCAAACACAACCCTGGGGGACCTCGAGATCAATCTGACGCAAAACATACCGCCCTGAGCGATACTTCTTCGCTACACCATTCAATACGATACAAGGCTGATTGTTCACTGTCAGTTTTTCTCCCTCCCGCATCAGTTGAAAAGACAGCCATCAATATTATACGCTTCTTCAAGGATAGAGAAAAGATAAAAATAGCACGCCGAATATAATTTCTTTTCCGTCTTTCTTGCTCCTGTGCATGTTCTCAATATTAGAGCGGCATTGGCGTTGTGGATAGATGCATGGAGTAAAGAGTAAGTAATTGGGTAACCTAAACGAGGAGACATCAACACAGATAAAGGGGTGAAATAGGTGGAAAAACAAAATCACAAACCAGACCCGACTGATTCACTGGAACAAAAACAAAAAAAAGAACAACCATCTGCCAATGTGAACCTGTCAGACAAAAAATTATCCGGTCCCAACCGTCCTTCCACCTAAGGCATCACCCTCTCCTGTCAATAACGTGAGACGGCTGCCATCTCATGGCAGCCGTCTGTGGTATGCTTCGTTATTCGTGGTTAGAGATGCAGCCAATTAAGAGTTGCTTTCTTCGCTGTCTTCCTCTTCTTCTAATTCAGCATCAGTTTCTTCTGCATCTTCTTCGGTTTCGGCTTCAGCATCAGTGTCTTCTGCTTCATCTGTTGTATCTTCTACGTTGCCGTTGGTGTCTTCAACACCGGGTTGCTCGGCAGGCTCATCTGTGTCTTGAGCAGTACAGCCGACTAAAGCGGCTCCCAGTGCTAAAGCCAGAACCAAAGTAAGCAGTAAGGATTTTTTCATTGTCAGATACCCCCTACTCAATTTTTTGTTTAATGTGGTTCCGCTTATAACATTCGGAGTCACGCTTTGTTTGAGGGGGGGTCTCCAAAAAATGAGACTTTTTTCCTACATTTAACTTTATACAAGTTTTTACCCAGTGACTAATCCATGACAATCAGCAAATCGCCAGCTGAAATGCTTTCCCCTTCACGGATGACAATCCGCCCGATTTTGCCATCCCTGGGCGCTTGAATGGTGGTCTCCATTTTCATCGCTTCAGTGACCATGATATGCTCGCCTTTTTTCACTGCTTCTCCCTCTTTCACCAAGACTTTGACCACGGTACCTGGCATGGTGGCGGCAATATGATTGGGATTGGCGGGGTCAGCCTTTTCTTTGGTCACTACTTGTTTTTCTGCCGACTGATCGATCACCCGGATTTCACGGGGCTGACCGTTTAATTCAAAATAAATGGTCCGGGTGCCGTCTGCTTGCACCTCACCCACAGAGACCAGAGATACAATCAAGGTTTTGCCCTGTTCGATCTCCACAGCCACCTCTTCTCCCAGGCGCATCCCATAGAAGAAGGTGGGCGTATCCAGGACAGAGACATCCCCATACTGCTGGCGATGCCGCTCAAACTCCTCAAAGACCTGCGGGTACAGGACATAAGAGAGAATCTCTTCCCTGCTGAAAGAGCGCTCAAATTTTTCCTCCAGTTCCCGGCCCAGCTGATTAAAATCAATGGGATCAAGCAGTTCACCGGGACGGCAGGTAATAGGCTCTTTCCCCTTTAGGATCACTTGCTGCAAACGCTTGGGAAAGCCTTGATACGGCTGGCCTAAATATCCTTTAAAGAAGTGAACAACCGAGTCGGGAAAGTCAATCGATTCTCCCCGTTCGAGCACGTCCTCCTCGGTTAGGTTGTTCTGCACCATAAACAGGGCCATGTCACCCACCACTTTGGATGAAGGGGTCACCTTGACAATATCTCCAAAAAGCATGTTGACCCTGCTGTACATCTCTTTCACTTCTTCCCAGCGGTCGGCCAATCCGACAGCTTTGGCCTGCTGCTGCAGGTTGGTATATTGGCCGCCGGGCATTTCATGCTGGTATACTTCCGTGCTGGTGGACAAAAGACCAGTGTCAAATCCCTGATAGTAACGGCGCACATCTTCCCAGTAGCGGCTCAACTTCTCCAAGTTGGCCAGGTCCAGAGCCGTGTCCCGCTCTTGGCCACTTAAAGCCGCGACCACAGCGTTCATACTGGGCTGGGACGTCAGGCCGGACATGGAACTGATGGCCACATCAACAATATCCACCCCTGCTTCCACCGCTTTAAGATACATGGCTACTCCATTGCCGCTGGTATCATGGGTATGCAGGTGGATGGGGATGCCAACAGCCTCTTTCAAGGCGGAAATCAAATCATAGGCAGCATACGGTTTCAACAGACCGGCCATGTCTTTAATGCCCAGAATATGGGCACCCGCTTTTTCCAGCTCCTTAGCCAGGTTGACATAATAGTGCAGGTCATATTTACTCCGGGAGGGATCATGGATATCCCCTGTGTAACAAATGCTGGCTTCGGCTATTTTTCCGTTTTCCCTGACTGCTTCAATGGCCAGGGTCATGCCCTCCAGCCAGTTCAGGCTGTCAAAAATGCGGAACACATCAATACCGTTCTCAGCCGACGCTTTGACAAATTCCTTAATCACGTTATCGGGATAATTGGTGTAGCCCACTGCATTGGCACCGCGCAACAGCATCTGGAACAACACATTGGGCACTTTTTCTCGCAGCTGTCTCAGTCTCTCCCAGGGATCCTCTTTCAGAAAGCGCATGCTGACGTCAAATGTGGCTCCGCCCCACATCTCCAGGGAGAACAGATTAGGGGCCAGTTTGCCGGTGGCTTCAGCTACCCGGAGCATGTCATAGGTACGGAAACGGGTGGCATACAAAGACTGGTGGGCATCCCTGAACGTGGTATCGGTCAAGAGCAGCCGCTGTTGATCTTTAATCCACTGCACCAGTCCCTCAGGCCCCTGTTGATCCAGAATCTGCTTCGTCCCTTGTGGATAAGGTTCTTTGTAAGACGTGACTGGAATCCGGGGGTTAGGAAAGTTCGGCTTCTTCTCCACTTTTTCAAAACCAGGAAAGCCGTTGACAATGGTTTCCCCGATAAATTGCAGCAATTTCGTCCCCCTGTCCCGCCGTTCCGGAAAGACAAACAGCTCAGGTGTGCTATCAACAAAAGAGGTGTCATACTCCCCCCGCAGAAACGCGTCATGCTGGACCACATTTTCCAGGAAAGGAATATTGGTTTTCACCCCGCGGATGCGGAATTCTTTCAAGTTTCGTAACATCTTGCTGGCAGCTTGTTCGTAAGTGACAGCCCAGGTTGAAATTTTGACCAATAATGAGTCATAATGGGGCGAGATCACGGCACCTGGAAAGCCGTTGCCTGCATCGAGGCGTGTGCCAAAACCGCCAGCTGTCCGGTAAGCTAACAATTTTCCGGTATCAGGCATAAAGTTATTGGCCGGATCCTCCGTTGTGACGCGGCATTGGATGGCATAGCCCCGGTAGGTAATCTGCTCTTGCTCTGGAATGTTAAGCGGTTCCTCATGCAAGGAATGACCGGCCGCAATTAAAATTTGGGATTGGACAATGTCCACACCGGTAATCAATTCTGTAATGGTATGCTCAACTTGAACCCGCGGATTCACCTCTATAAAGTAAAATTGACCATCTTGGCCTACCAGGAATTCCACTGTTCCCGCGTTAACATAGTTCACCTTTTTCATCAGGCGTACAGCAGCATCACAAATTTCCTGCCGCAGCTGTTGATCCAAGGCCACGCTGGGGGCCACTTCCACCAGCTTTTGGTAGCGGCGTTGAACGGAACAGTCCCGCTCAAAAAGATGAACAACATGACCGTGCTGGTCACCTAAGATTTGAACTTCAATGTGTTTGGGTTGCTGAATGTATTTTTCTAAATAAACATCCGCATTGCCAAACGATGCTCGTGCTTCGGAGCGTGCCCGCCCGAAAGCCTCTTCAGCTTCTTCCCGACTGTTGACAATGCGCATGCCGCGGCCGCCTCCGCCAGATGCGGCTTTAATAATAAAGGGATAACCGTGTTCTTTGGCAAACAGCAAAACCTCTTGCAAAGCAGAGACCGGCTCTTCTGTACCAGGGATCACCGGCAATCCGGCTTCAATGGCTTGTTTTCTGGCCTGGACCTTATCCCCAAACATTTGAATATGCTGCGGCTTAGGACCAATAAATACAATGCCCTCTTCTTCGCAGCGCCGGGCAAAGGTGGCATTTTCAGACAAGAACCCGTAACCAGGGTGAATGGCATCCACATCATGGCGCTTGGCAATCTCAATGATTCCTTCGATATCTAAATAAGCTTCAATGGGCCCTTTGCCCTTGCCCACTAGGTAGGCCTCATCCGCTTTAAAGCGGTGCAAACTTGTCCGGTCTTCCTCCGAGTAAATAGCCACGGTACGGATATCCAGCTCCGTGCAGGCCCTGAATATACGGATGGCAATTTCCCCGCGGTTGGCCACCAGTATCTTGTTAAAAGGCCTCTCGTTAAGTAGCGTTTTGTGCATGGTCATTCTCCTTTCTTGTGCTCTGTGATGCATGGCGCGATATATTAAGTAAAATCCCTATTGAAATCAGGGTGAGCAACAGGGATGAACCACCATAGCTTAACAAGGGCAGGGTTAATCCGGTCACAGGCAAGGAGCCTGAGACAACCCCAATGTTAACTAGAGACTGAATACCAATCATTGCTGAGATACCAAGACCCAGCAACATGCCGAACGCATCGGGAGCATGTAAAGAGATAAGAATGCCTCTTAATACTAGGATCAGATAGGCGGCAAGCACCCCAATGACGCCCAGCAGTCCAAATTCTTCCGCAATGACGGCAAAGATGAAATCGGTATGGGCCTCCGGAAGATAAAATTGCTTTTGAATACTGTTATTAAAGCCCATACCTGTTAACCCGCCATTGCCAATGGCATACAGGGACTGAATCGTATGATAGCCTGTCCCCGTAGGATCTGCCCAAGGGTCTAAAAAGGCAGTCAGCCGTTTCCAGCGATAGTCCTGGGTCACGGCAAAAACTGAAATCATTGAAAAAGCCATGATGCCAAGGCCAAGCATATGCATGATCCTGGCCCCGGCGCAAAACAAAATGACAAAGGTAAACAGCATCAAGATAGAAGCCGTGCCCAAGTCCCGTTGCAAGAGGGTCAAACAAAAAAACAGACCCACAATGACGAGAGGAGGCAGAACCCCCCGCTTGAAGTGGGAAATATACCCCTGTTTTTTGGAATAAATAGAGGCCAGGTAAATGATTAAACCCAGCTTGACAAATTCGGACGGCTGCAGGGTTATCACTCTTAAATTAAGCCAGCGTTGGGCCCCCTTCTCCTTCAGGCCAAATCCGGGCACCAGCACCAGCACCATCATAATGAGTAAGACAAGCAACATAATCGGTACCAGTTTCTTGTACAAAGAATAAGGAATGTTCATGGTTATGTATAACATAAACAAGCCCAAAAAAGCCCAAACTAATTGTCTTTTTAGAAAATAGGCACTGTCCCCATGATCCATCATGAAAGCCATATGGTGGCTAGCGCTGTAGATCATCACCAAACCGAAGCCTAACAAGATCAGGGTCACAATCAGGATGGTGAAATCTGGCTGATCCAGCTCAGGCTGTTGTTCAAGGTCTATCCGGGTTTCGCTCATGTTGTTCACAACGCTCCCTTATTTACAACCTCTCATGTAAAGCTACCCTGCTCTTTTTTCCTGTGTTAGGCTTATTTTATCATAAACAGACCAGGATGGGACAAGACAATCTTATTCTATGTATTCGCTGGGCTGTGTCCGGTATTGGGGTTGGTGCGTTGTACACGATAGAGTATGGTATAATAGGTGTACGGAAAAGAGACAGCGGGGGATTTTTGATGTATCCAAAAGCGTATGTGGATTATCTTATCCATTTCCATGCCAGCCGGGACTATTTTGAATGTCATGAGGTTTTGGAAGAATATTGGAAAAGCCAACCTGACCGCGAACCAGTGTGGGTCGGGCTGATTCAGGTGGCCGTCGCTCTATATCATCACCGCCGGGGCAATTTCAATGGCGCAGCCAAAATGCTGGCCAGTGCCCGGCAAATTTTGGACAGGGAACAAGGTGCTGTGCAAAAATTGGGCTTAGATCCGTCCGCACTTATAAAGCAATTAACTGAGCAGTTAAATGATATACAAGATCTGAAACCTTATACAAGCTTTAACTTGCCTATTACAGATCCCCAGCTGCTGCAACACTGCCGGCAGGTGTGCCAGGAGAACAATCTCACCTGGGGAACGAGAAGTGATCCGGACAATGCTTTTCTTATTCATAAACATAAGCTGCGTGACCGCAGTGATGTGATCAGGGAACGGGAGTGGCAGAAAGAGTAAAAAAACAGCAGCGAAACACCATGTAAGAGGAAAAAAAGGGTGCCAAGCCGGCACCCCTCTAGTTATTTTTTAGTCTTCTTAATCTTCCATTGTGGACAGGTCGCCAGTTGGCAAGCCCAGCTCCCAAGCTTTTAGCACCCGGCGCATAATCTTGCCGCTCCGCGTTTTAGGCAACTTATCTTTAAATTCGATTTCACGGGGAGCCGCATGGGCAGCCAAGCCGGTTTTGACGAACTGGCGAATCTCTTCTTTCAGCTCCTCAGAAGGCTCATATCCGGCTCTGAGTGAGATAAAGGCCTTAATAATTTCACCGCGAACAGGATCCGGTTTGCCAATCACCCCGGCTTCTGCTACGGCAGGGTGTTCAACAAGCTTGCTTTCCACCTCAAACGGACCTACCCGTTCACCAGCCGTCATAATCACATCATCCACACGTCCCTGGAACCAGAAATAACCATCTTCATCCTTGTATGCAGAATCTCCAGAGATGTACCACCCTTTAAGACGGAAGTACTCATTATATTTCTCTTCATTCTTCCAAATCTTTCTCATCATGGATGGCCAGCCCACTTTGATGGCCAGATTGCCCATCTGGTAGGGGGGCAGCGGATTACCTTCATCATCAATAATATCAGCTTCAATACCGGGGAATGGTTTACCCATTGACCCGGGTCTCATCTCCATGCAGGGATAGTTACAAATCAGCATGCCACCTGTTTCCGTCATCCACCAGGTGTCATGGATGCGCAACTTGTATACCTGCAATCCCCAACGGATCACCTCCGGATTAAGCGGCTCACCCACACTTAAAATATGACGCAGGGAGGATAGATCATAACGTTCTGCCACTGCTTCTCCGGCACCCATCAGCATGCGGAAAGCGGTTGGTGCACTGTACCATACCGTCACTTTATATTTTTCAATGGTGTAGTACCAATCTTCCGGACTAAATCGGCCGCCGCGGATGACATTGGTGGCTCCGTTGAGCCAAGGAGCAAAGATACCGTATGATGTTCCGGTGACCCAGCCGGGATCTGCTGTACACCAGTACACATCGTCTTCTTTTAAATCAAGCACCCATTTTCCAGTCTGGTAATGTTGCAACATGGCATAGTGAACATGCAGAACACCCTTGGGCTTTCCAGTGGAACCCGATGTGTAATGTAAAATAAGCGGATCTTCTTTATCCACCCAAACGATGTCAAATGCTGTGGATGCATCTGCCATCTCCTTATGGTAGTCATGAAGTTGTACAGTCGGATGCTCTTTGTTTAATTGTTCCAGGTCAAGATTGTCCCCAACCAACAGAATATGCTTTAGTGCAGGCAAATCTTTGCTGGGTACGCGGGGCAGCAGTTCTGGTGTGGTCACTACAGCAACGGCTTCAGAGTTTTCCAGACGGTCTCTGACCGCACCTTCCATGAATGCTTCAAATAAAGGACCTACAATGGCTCCCAGCTTAATAGCCCCTAGCAAGCTGAAATACAACTCCGGTGAGCGGGGCATGAAAATAAACACCCGGTCGCCTTTCTTGATGCCCAGTTTGTGCAAAATGTTGGCCGCCTGATTTGATTTCGCTTTCATCTCCTGGAACGTGTATTGTTCATCCCGCTGGGCATCACTGTAATAAAGGGCCACCTTATCTTTACGTTCCCCTTCAGCATGCCGGTCAATCGCTTCATAAGCCATATTCACTTTGCCTGTTTCATACCAGGAAAACACCTTTTCTACGTCAGACCAGGAAAAAGTGCGTCTGGCTTCCTCATAATCCTGAAGGTTAAACCCTGTTCCCTGTACTTCAATCGTTTCTGTTTTCATTGCCAACACTCCTCCCCTTGCCATTCTTTTAAGAATAAAGAATATTAATGAACATCCTGCTATATTTAGGATAGACTATAACGAATGTTTTTTCAAATCCCAACATTGGTCTTATTGTAAAATGTAAACGCTTCCTTTGGCTACTTATCATTTTATCGATTTTTTTCCCAATTTTTAATGTTTGTGGTCTGAAACGTGATAATGAAAGTCCCAAATGTTCTCTGGAAAGACCTAACGGTCAGCGCTATTCTAAACGAACTCCATGCCTTCGTTTCCCTATTGCTGCACTATTTGCTATAATGATAGAGAAAAGGGCTAACCAAGGAGGATGAGGGATGAAGATCTATCACTGTTCAGGTTTTGAATGTGAGAAAGCGTTGCCAACCACAATGGAAGATCAATTTAATGAATCGGAAGTCGTCTACGATCATCTTGGTGAAAAACGAACATTAACGGTCACTTATGTGCGTTATTTTGATACATATGTACAAGAAAACAACATCTATGATGCTGGACAGACAGGCGTCCCCTTTTACCATCTGGTGGCACTGTTGGTGTTAATGAAGCATCATGGATTTGTTGATGCCCGTCGCCTGTACTATAACGACACCAAAAAATTCCTCAAAGCATTTAACCAGGAAGATATTGAGCAGGCCCTCTCCATCTACCGGTCCCTTCAGCAGCCCGAACAACCGGCTGCGGCAAAGGAGAACCGCTCAGAGCAAACCATGTCTTGAATCAAGGCATGGTTCTTTACGTTTACCGGCAGGAATAAAAAGGGTACATGTATCCTAACAGGTTATAGCATACTAGGTAGTGACGCAGGAGGTGTACAAGATGTCCAGACGCAATAGAGATGTGGATCATGAAGGACGTGACCGCTACTTCGTTGATATTGACCGGATGATTAGCGAAGGTTTAGGCGGCGGAGAAGTGACCATGCAAAACGGATTAATTGAAGAAGCACGGGAATTAAGTGAAGAAGCCAACCAAAATCCCCCGCAAACCGCCCCTGATAAGGACAAAGAGAGGTAGCCACAAGGCCTGCCTCTCTTTTTTGCCAAAGGTAATCAGGGTTGCAACACGTCTTTAAGCCGTTCAAATGCCCAATCCACTTCTTCCTTTGTGATAATGAGCGGTGGCGCAAGGCGAATGGTATGTTCATGTGTTTCCTTACACAGCAGACCTTTTTCCTTTAAGGCCTCACAATAGGGACGGGCTGGCTCGGTCAGTTCAATGCCAATGAATAATCCCTTGCCGCGGATCTCTTTGATCTTGGGGTTCTTCAGCTCGTGCAATTTGGACATCAAGTACTGTCCCAGTCTCAACGAACGCTCGACCAACTTCTCTTCTGCAATGACTTCCAAAGCGGCAATGGCGCAGGCGCAGCCAAGGGGGTTCCCCCCAAATGTGGAGCCGTGTGAACCTGGCTCAAATACTCCCAGTACATCCTGATTTGCAGCAACGGCTGAAATCGGGAACACGCCTCCCCCCAAGGCTTTGCCCATAATATAGATGTCCGGTTTGACCTCTTCCCAGTCGCAAGCAAACATTTTCCCAGTCCGCCCGAAACCGGTTTGAATTTCGTCGGCCACAAACAAGACCCCATGCTCATCACAGATGCGGCGCACCTCCCGCAAATACCCGTCCGGCGGAATAATAATGCCCGCTTCACCTTGAATAGGCTCCACCAGGAAAGCAGCTGTATAAGGTGTAATCGCTTGCTTTAGCGCTTCAACATCTCCGTAAGGGATGATTTTAAATCCCGGTGTAAAAGGCCCAAATCCGCGGCGATACTCCGCTTCGGATGAAAAGGACGTCACTGTGATGGTCCGCCCGTGGAAATTTCCCTCACAAACAATAATTTCTGCCTGGTTCTCCGGAACCTGCTTCACTTGGTAAGCCCAGCGACGGACCGCTTTAATCGCCGTTTCCACCGCTTCAGCTCCAGTATTCATGGGCAATACCATATTTTTTCCTGTTACAGCAACAATTTTCTCGTAAAATTCACCCAAACGGTCATTGTGAAAGGCCCGGGAAGTCAAGGTGACCCGATCCGCCTGCTCTTTGAGTGCCCGAATAATTTTGGGATGACGGTGACCCTGGTTTAAAGCAGAATAGGCACTCAACATATCCATGTATCGATTACCCTCTGGATCCTGCACCCATACACCTGCTGCTTTAGAGATGACAATAGGTAGAGGCAAATAGTTGTTTGCACCGTACCGTTCTGTCTGCTCAATAATCTGTTTCGTGCCGCTCATCTCATTATCCATCCTTTCCGCTGAAGTCAAAAGCACTCCTCTTTCATATTATAAACTGAAAAAAAAGCTACCCGACACAGGTAGCCCTGTAAATTTATATACTTTTGGCTGTACAGCAAATCCAAAGACGAAAAAGGTCCCATCTATCATGAACCCTGGCCATTTTGCTGTTCATACGCTTCATGTAACTGGGCGAGGCGCTGCTCAAGTTCGGAGAGGATCTGTTTTCCGGCTTCTTCGGAAATAAGCCCTAGGCGGATCGCAAAATCAATTTCACGGGACAGCCCGAACATTTGGGTATCCAACACTTCTTCATACAGGGGACACTGGGGCATGGTTAAGTGATCCATCTGAACCGAGATCAGCTTTAATATTTTTTCGGCATCTTGTTTAAGTAAAGCCAGGGCCTTTTCCTTGCTTTGTGTAGCCATATCTGTCGACAATGTCATTCCCTCCGTTCCCATGTCCTACTCCTAACCTTAATAATACGCTTTAACCATAAAAATTTCAAGGAAGGAGGGTCAAAATATAGAAAGCCCCCAGGTGGCTGACAAAGATTCCAACAGACGGACACCGGCCACACTGTTGCCTTTATCATCCAAAGCCGGACTGTATATGCCAATTCCCATGCAATGGGGAACCGCTCCCATAATGCCCCCTGAAACGCCGCTTTTGGCGGGAATCCCCACCCGTATGGCAAATTCTCCCGATGCATTGTACATGCCGCAGGTAACCATAAATGTTTTACATATCTTAGCAATTTGTTCCGGCATGATCGCTTCTCCTGTTTCTGGGTCGCGTCCCCTATTGGCAAAAACCGCTCCAATGCGGGCCACATCCTGGCAATTCACTTCAATGGCACACTGTTTGAAATAAATATCAAGCACCTCTTCCACATCACCTTCAAGCACATCATACTGCTTCATGAAGTAAGCCAGCGCCCTGTTAAGGTCGGCTGTTTCTTGTTCCGAGCGGTAAACAGCTTCATTAAAGCCGATTGCGGTATTACCGGCCAAACGCCGTACAAAGCTTAAAATACGTTCCACCTTTTCTTCCACTGTTCCAGGCAGAAGGGAAGTGACCGCAATCGCCCCGGCATTGATCATTGGGTTGAGGGGCTTGTTAGGCCGCATGATTTCCAATTTCATGATCGAATTAAACGGATCACCGGTCGGCTCCATGCCCACTTTCTCAAACACACACGCTTCACCACACTCCATCAGGGCCATGGCCAGGGTAATCACTTTAGACATACTTTGCAGGGTGAATCTTTCGTCCACATCCCCTGCCTGCACCTGCTCTCCAGTCAACAAACACAGACTGGCGGCCATGTGTTTAGGATTGGCCTTGCTTAAGGCAGGAATGTAGTTAGCTACTTCACCTGTTTGGCCATCCGGGCGGTGCTTCTCAACCAGCTCTTTAAGCTCATGCTCTAGCTCAGATACTGAAGTGGTTTCCATCCATTTACACCGTTGCATGCTTGTCCCTCACTTGTCAAGCTGTTTCTTCTATCATGCATAGCATCACCTTCCCGCCAACAAGTATACTCCCTGTTAAAAGCAGACTCTAAATATGGATTCGTGGCTCAGTTGCCATTATAATGAGAAGGGAGCAAACGATCATAAAGGAGGCAACCATCATGTCAGCCGTCATTCCCATTAAAGGAGCCACCCAATTTACCATCAATCTGGATCCCAGCGTATGGATTTTTGATGAACGGAAAATTGACCTGAATACTTATATCCAAACCGGGGAAGCAAAGCAGGTTCCCGAACGTGAAACGCACGGCTCCTATGCCGTTCCCTTTGAACCTTTTTTGAATCACGCTGAACCTTTGCCTGGGGCAAAAGAAGTGGTTTGCCATTTGCAAGACAACCGGACGGTCAACTTGCCACTGGCTGAAGCTAAACAGTGCTACCTTGCCTTTGCTTTAGGCGGGAAACCATTGACAGAGGACGGCCCCCTCCATCTGTACTTTGGGCCGGGACGCCATCAGGAGCCTCCATTAAAAAACATAGTCTGCTTTGAGGTAAAAGAATAACTGTGCCAATCACCAAGGGGTTGAAAAGCGGCCCGTTGATAAAACGGGCTTAATGTGGAATCATGATAATAAAAGCAGACCTGTTTCCCTTTCCTGAGCACCATTTGGACCAATCGCTGACCCAAGAGGCTGGCAATGCCCTGTGAGCGGGCTCGCGGGGTCACATACAATCCTCCTAGCAAAACATAGCGGGGACTTTCTTTCAGACACATCACTGTCCCCACCAGCTGCTTTTGTTCAGCGACAATCACTCTGCCCTGCATAATGGCCTGCCACAGAAGTTGGCCATCCACCTGCTGCTCTACTTCTGAACCTGAGTAGAGAGACATCAGGCTGACATAATCGGCAGTGACAGCCAGACGCAGTCGAATGTCCTCAGGCACAGGGAGAGGTTGGTTAATTAAAGCGGGTGTCAGCTCACTTTGAACCACAAACAGGCTTTTGTCCAGACACCTGGTGTCATAGTGAGCCAGTTGCTTTTTCAGCCAAGCCAGCTGTTGTTGCTGACCATGTATGATAAAATGGGGAACATAACGCCTGAGAAACATGCCTAACCCTGAGCGCTGCGGTAATGAAGGGTAACAAACCTGGAGCAGTTGGTCGTGAAGGTAAATAATGCCTTTGGTGCGGCCGTTGTGCACCTCTCTAAACCACCGGTGATCAGGATGGTTCAACCCATATTGGAGCAGGGCATCAAAGGCGATAATGGACCAAGGCTCCTGATGAGATAAAAGCGTGTATACCGCATGGTAATGGCGGTTATCTAAGGGGACGATGGCGGAACTCACCCTGGCTTTCCTCCCGCACAATTACTGTTTTGTATACTCATATGCCCGACACTCGACAAACGTCACGCTTATGATAAAATAGAAAAGTGAAGTTAAGTATTGTAACGTACACGTATAGTTTGGATAAAAGGAGGACATGAAAAACTATGCTGTTTATTGTCATCACTTCACTTATCACGATTCTATGTCTGTTTGGGTTGATACATACGGTCAAGGATAAAAATCCTGTCGGTGTGCCCCTTTCCCTCGTTTCCGTACTCGTTTTCGGCTGGTTCAGTATCATGGAGACACTCAAATGGCTGGGTTTTATTGATTAAACCAACCCCTGCAACTCTTAAGGGTAATTGGTTGATACAGATGTGAAAAGGCTTATCTCACCTTACACGGCGAGATAAGCCTTTATTCTTCGTAGCGGGCATAAGCCTCATGTGTTTCCTGCACTTCAACCCATTTGAGACGCGGTTGATTTTTCTTCTGCCGGCACAAGGTCTTGATGTGCTGGTAAAACACTTCAGCCACCTTCTCCGTAGACGGATTGGCTCCTCCCTGGCCCGGATTAAATTCTGGAAAGTCATTCAGCAGGTGATGATCATATTTTTTCTCCAAGGCATGTTTTACTTCTCTAAAGTCAATCAGCATGCCATTTTCATCTAACTCCCTGCCCTCTACACAAAAGGTGACTTTATAGTTATGACCATGAATCCTCTCACATTTGCCAGCCCCTTTGACTGCGTGGGCACAGGCCATCCAAAAGTGCTTCACCAGTGTATATTTTCCCATCATCACTCACTCCAATAGTTAGCTTCCTTCCTGTATGCCCATTATACCAATTTCCGAGCCTGTGTTGAATAGACCCCCTCCTTTAGGCCACACTAAACACAGGCAAACAGCCGGCCCAGCTGGGGCAACTCATCCGGGGAAGGAGGCCAGCGAGAGATGTGGATCTGCCCCGTTTGCAACGGATTGGAATCATTAACCTATACCTGTCCCCAGTGCGCCAATCCGGTGGATGACCTGGGGAAACTGTCCGACTATGATGAGCCATATAGTCCTTACCGCGAAATAAATGACATGAAATTAAGCAATGGCTACCCTGATCTTGTCCAACACCAGTGTATCCATTTGTTACACTGTCCCAACTGCAAACAAGAGATGCAGGTGGCTTTAGATGAACGCTACGTGCCTGATTCCCCTGATCAGCTCTCCGAATATGCCCCATAGAAAAAAGCCTTTGGTCTTTTGAACCAAAGGCTTGTGTTGCTTTACTCAACTAACATGCTTACCGAATCTATGGACAAAACGTTACTTTCTAGTGAATAAAGCACGTCTTATATATTATTTTTATTAAAGTTTGACCACATTAGCAGCTTGCGGTCCACGGTCACCCTGAACGATTTCAAATTCTACACGCTGGCCGCCTTCCAAGGTTTTAAACCCTTCCTCTTGAATGGCGCTGTAGTGTACAAATACGTCATTGCCACCTTCAACCTCGATGAAACCGTACCCCTTTTCAGAGTTAAACCATTTTACTACACCTTGTTGCATGCTAAAAATACCTCCTAATTTCCGGCTACTGCCTTAAAATAGTGCTGTCCGGAAGGATGGATGTGTTCAGATAAAAAAACCGTACCTTCAAGAGGGACCTTAAACTTGGAAGTCCTCCCTGACAGGTACGACTTACAAATTTACAATCCATCTTTCACCGAACATATGGAATTGGACAAATATCGAGGAATGAACCGGTATCCTCAATATTTGATTCCATCTTAGCATTCCCCAATTTATTTGTCAAATACTTGAGAGGCGTTTTTTCTTTCTTTGAATAGCCTGCAAGTTTTTTAACTCACCCAAGACAATGGCCGCAAGAATCATGACGACCCCCACCCATTGCACTGGAGATACTGCCTCAGATAAGACGATCCAGGCCATGAAAACCGCAACAGGCAACTCCACCGAACCGATGATGGCAGCCAATCCGCTGCCAATGTATGGCACACCGATTGTAAAGCAAATGGTGGGCAAAATGGCTCCAAAAAAGGCCATGATCAGTGCAATATACCATAATCCTTCCCACAGCACGCCTGATGTAAAAAAAGTGGGAGGAAAGATAAGAAAGATAGCCAGACTAGAGCCGGTAATCATCAGCGGGCTGCGCAGCCAGGGACTGATATTGGTGGCTACTTTACCACTGACGTAAATAAAAGCAGCATAAGTGAAGGCCGAACACAAGCCCATTGACAAACCAAACCAGGTGAAAACGGATAAATCACCGCTGATCACATTGGCGGCCAACATGGTGCCAAGCAACACCAGCACCAGGCTGTAATAGGTTTCCTTTGTTGGTTTCCTGCGGTCAAACAGCCATTCATATAGAACGCCGATCCATGTAAATTGGAATAATAGAATAATGGCAATAGAGGCGGGCAATGTCTGCATTGAAGTATAGTAAAATACGCCTGTTAAGCCTGTAAAGGTGCCCACTCCCATTAAAAGCATCATATTTTTCCAGGACAGCCCTCGCCAGGAACGAACTTTAAATAAAGCGATAATCCACAGGATAACAGCACCGGCAAACATCTGACTTCCAGTAATTTCACCAACGTGAAATCCTTTTTCATACCCAATTTTTACAAATGTGGCCAGTACCCCGTAGCCCGCCGCCCCGATAAAAACGATCAAACTGGCAGTTAAGCGTGACATTATTGCTCAACCAGGGCTACCAGCTCAGGAGCAATGTCGAAGGACACCATCTGGCCACTTTCAATTTCCTGTTCAATCGGTGCATACAGAATCATTGATTCGTAACCACCTTCGCCTGTTCTAACCTTGACCTGTAGCTCCTGATATTCTCCGCTATAGATCACGTTCTCCACTTCACCACAGTAGCGCCCTTCATCCACCAAACGGCAACCTTCAGGACGGATCGACAGGATGACTTGATCCAACAACGCTTTCGTTTTTTCGGGTAAACAGACCCTACCAATATGGGTATAAACATGCTTTAAATCATCGGCCAGTGTGCCGGTAATGATGTTGGTTTTCCCCAGAAATTGAGCCACAAAACAATTCTTCGGACAGCGGTACATTTCACGGGGAGCAGCGACCTGCTGAACAACACCTTCATTCATAACCACAACACGGTCAGAAACAGCAAATGCATCTTTTTGGTCATGGGTGACAATAATCGCTGTCGTGTTGGTCTTGCGTAATATGTTAGTGACTTCATAGCGCATTTTTTCCCGCAAGCCGGCATCCAGATTGCTAAATGGCTCATCCATCAAGATCACATTCGGCCGGGGAGCCAAAGCCCTGGCCAATGCCACACGCTGCTGTTGCCCTCCGGAGAGTTGATGGGGATAGCGATCGGCGAATTGACTAAGGCCGACCAATTCCAAAACTTCCTTAGTTCTTTCTTTCTTCTCTTTTGTTTTCCATTTTCCGAGACCGAACATAACGTTTTTCTCTATAGTCAGGTGGGGAAAGAGAGCATAATCCTGAAATACCATGCCGATTCCGCGTTTCTCTGGTGGCAGGGAAAAATGATCGTCATGAACCACTTGCCCTCCAATCGCAATTCGTCCGGAAGAGGGCTGCTCAAATCCGGCAATCATACGTAAAGTGGTTGTTTTTCCGCAACCACTGGGTCCTAAAAGCGTAATGATTTCCCCTTGCTCGGTCTCCAAATCAAAGCGGTCAACGGCTGGTTTCAAAGCATCTCTAAAATGTTTGGTCAATTGTTTGATTTCAATAAAAGCCATACCCATCACTCCATCATAAGGCCCATCTGATTCCTTATTTAGAATCATTCTAAATAATTGATAATGATTTTCATTGTTTAACATCAGTATATTACAGAGCCCTCTTTTACGTCAATGACCATAGTGAAAACGGTTATCGTTATCCGTGGACAATTTGTTAAAAGATAGGGGCGGTCAGCATCGCCTCTTAGGTCATCCGTGCCGATAAGACTGATTGATCCAGTTCAATATGAAGTTTCACTTTTTGGTTCATGAAGCTATCCAAAACTTCAAGTAGAGGATATTTTTCTAACAGAAACAACTTTTTCTTTTCATCATACATCAGCTTTCCCGATGTAATCAGCTGCCCTGAATCTAACTGGTCATGTTCGTCCGTTATCATTTCAATGGTGATGGTTATTCTTTTCCCGTTCAGAAAATGCAAAATGGAATTAATATTAAAAGTGCCCACCCGGATTTTAACCGGCTGCCCTTCTTCAAATTGTAAAACTCCTTGCCAAGTTCCCTTTGTCTTCATTCCGCACACTCCCTTCTCCTCTATTGTAGCTGAATTTTTAAACAGAGCAACATTATGATACAATAAGTTTTGTTCCCGCTTGCATCTACTAACATCAAGGAGGAGAGGGGATTAAATGATACAACAACGTCGAAGCGTGGTGCAGCGGTCACTCGATGCCATTGAACAGATGGGGAATAAGCTCCCCCATCCCATCACCCTGTTTTTCATCTTTGCCTTTCTCGTTGTGATTATTTCAGCCCTGTTTTCGGCCATGGGTATCATGGTGGAAGATCCACGCAATGAAGGGGAAATCCTGACTGTGAAAAATCTGCTGAGCGCCGATGGCATTCAGTACATGTTTACCAGTGCGGTGGACAATTTTACTGGATTTGCTCCCTTAGGCACTGTGCTGGTCACCATGCTAGGAATTGGCATTGCTGAACGTTCAGGCCTGATCAGCACCATGTTGCGTGGATTGGTTACCTCTGTTCCCAGACAGCTCTTGACAGCCACATTGGTCTTTGCCGGTATTATGTCCAGTATGGCCGCTGATGCAGGATATGTAGTTCTTACTCCCCTTGGCGCTGTACTGTTTGCTGCCCTGGGACGGCATCCGCTTGCTGGTTTGGCCGCCGCCTTTGCCGGGGTGTCGGCCGGGTATAGTGCCAATTTGTTACTCACCTCATTGGACCCCCTGTTGGGATCGTTAACCCAGCAAGCAGCGGCCACTTATGATCAAGCTTACGCTGAAACGATCAATCTGGCCATGAATTATTATTTTATGATCGTGTCAGTCTTTGTCCTTACCCTGGTCGGAACGTATGTCACAGACAAGATTGTTGAGCCCCGTTTGGGGAGTTACGATGGCGGGATTCAGGCAGAAGAAGTGAATAAGCTTAAGCCCGAGGAGAAAAAAGGCTTAATCGGAGCAGGCATTGCCTTTATTGTAACCTGCGCTGTCTTGGCCTTGCTCATTGTTCCTGAATGGGGGCCATTGAGAGGTCCGGAAGGGGAAATTGTTAATTCACCCTTCTTTATGTCCCTGGTACCGGTTATTTTGATTATGTTCCTGGTTCCTGGATTGGTTTATGGCATTATCACTAAAAATATTACAACAGACAAAGATGTGGCCGATCAAATGTCTGACACCATGGCCACCATGGGCGCCTATATTGTCTTGGCATTTGCCGCTGGCCAGTTTGTAGCTTACTTTAATGAAACGAACATGGGCATTATCCTGGCCATAAGAGGAGCCGAATTTATTGAATCGACCGGTTTCACCGGGATTCCGCTCATCCTGACTTTTATGGTTGTGGCTGGCTTTATCAATCTGTTTATTGGCAGCGCCTCAGCCAAGTGGGCCATTATGGCACCTGTCTTTGTTCCCATGATGATGCACCTTGGTTATTCACCAGAACTGACCCAGGCTGCCTACAGAATTGCCGACTCAACCACTAACATTATTACGCCCTTGATGCCCTACTTTGCCATTGTGATCGCTTTTGCCCAAAAATACGACAAGAAAGTCGGCATTGGTACATTGATTGCCACCATGCTGCCCTACTCTATTGCCTTCAGCATTGTATGGGTGGTCATGCTGGTCATCTGGCTGCTGTTGGGCATTGATCTTGGCCCGGGATCACCGATCCACTACACCAGGTAAGAAATTGCACCAAACCTGGATTTTGGCATCAGAACAGAAACGCAGTAGAGAGCAGCCCAAGGGCTGCTCTCTTACTTAAATCTTAAAAGGTGACAAATCCAGCAACATGACCACGTAAGCATCATTCATCTCCTCATCATCCTCAATGGTGATCAGCTTATAATCTACTTCCCCTAATCTATGATCACCTTTGTACAGTATGACACGGGTGGCGTAATCTTCCAACTTAAGGTCATAGCCCAATTTTCTGAGCGTTAACAACAAGGTCTTATCCCAGGCGACCCGCCCTTGTTCAAACCTCAACTGGTTCCCGTAATTTTCTTCCAGTACATCCATCAGCGTTGTCATGAACTGTCCCTCCCAAACAGGACTATGATTCACGAGCTTGTAATTGACGGTAAGCACCGTGATGGGTCGGCCCAATGCCTTGACCGACCTCCAAAGCATGCTCAATGGCACATGTAATAAATGCTTTGGCCACCTTAGCAGCTTCCGGCACCGATTGTCCCTTGGCCAATTCGGCGGCTATGGCAGCGGCAAAGGTGCAACCCGTTCCGTGGGTATGCTTGGTGGCTACCCGCTTGGCCGGCAAATAGGTAAAGGACTCACCGTCATAGAGGACATCCGTTGCCTCTTCATTTTGCAGATGGCCGCCCTTTAAAATAACATACTGCACACCCAGCTCATGGATCTTCCGGGCCGCCTCCTCCATGTCTGGCAACGACCGGATCCCTTTTTCTCCAATCAGCACTTCTGCCTCAGGGATATTAGGCGTAATGACAGTGGCCAGTGGGATAAGAGCTGTGCGCAAAGCCTCGATTGCCTCCTCTTGAAGCAATGACTGGCCTCCCTTGGCCACCATCACCGGATCCACAACAATGTTATTCACTTGATAGTCCTGTAATTTGCCTGCTACCGCTTCAATAATCTCGGCACTAAACAGCATCCCGGTTTTGACCGCATCAACTCCGATGTCACTAAGAACCGCTTCCAACTGGGCCTCCACCGCCTCAACTGTCTGGGGATAGACGCCATGCACACCTTGGGTGTTCTGGGCTGTCAGGGCTGTTATAACACTCATGCCGTAAGCACCTAGTTCTTGAAAAGTTTTCAAATCGGCCTGGATGCCGGCTCCCCCGCCGCTATCTGATCCGGCAATGGTCAGGGCACGATAAACCATCCTCGCTCATCCTTTCTTGTCAGATTAAAAGTAAACCTGTTCTGTTCAGAGATATCTACTGGAAACGGTGTGGATCAAACATATCTATCTTGACGTTTGGCTGGCGTCCTTCCACCACATCGGCAATGACCTTGGCTGTTACGGGACTTAACAATATACCGTTGCGGTAATGGCCGCTGGCCACAATCACACTAGGCATGTGACGGAGACGGCCCAAGAGCGGATACCCATCCTGGGTGGCCGGTCGCAAACCTGCCCAGCGGTGAAAGGGGTCCTTCTCCTTTAAAAAAGGAAAGAGATGACGGCTCCATTTTACAAGACGGTCTATTCCTTTTTCTGTGGTAGACGTGTCAAAGCCGGCAATATCTTCCGATGCGCCGCACACAATCGTACCGTTGCCTTTGGCTAACACATATCCCTGACTGGAGAAAATAATGTGCTTGATTTTTTCTTGACCTTGCTGGTAAGCACAGATTTGCCCGCGGATTGGAACCACAGGCAGCCGCACATGCACATCCCCTTCAAAAAAAGAGGTCCAAGCACCACTGGACAGCACACATTGATCGGTACTGAACATGCCCTTTTGCTCCGTTACCAACAGCACTCCATCCTGTTCAATGGCTTTAAACCGTACCTCACCAGCTTCCTGGACAAGATTAACACCAAGCTTTTGGCACGCCGTTTGAAGGGCTTTAACATAATCCGGCGCATAGAGATGGTGTTCATCAGGATAGTACACAGCGGCCACTGCTGCTTTGGTTAAATGGGGTTCCAGGCGGAAGAGCGCTTCGCCGCGTACGATTTCGGCCTGGACATGCCAATCCTTTTGCCACTCCAGGCGGCTTTCCAAGGCCAATTCATCTGCTTCATGGAAAGCCAGATGCAAACTGCCCGATTCACTGTATTCAAAATCCTGGCCGGAGACGGTTCGCACTTCTTGCTGCCAGTCAGGGTACAGCTTTAAGCTCTGCTGACAAAGAGTGAAAAAATCATCCGGGTCCTCCCCGATTTCTGAATAGGGGGCCAGCATCCCTGCTGCCGCCCCTGTCGCTTGTCCCCCGCATATTCCTTTTTCCACTACTGTCACCTTAATCCCCCGCTTGGCACATTCAAAGGCAATACTAAGTCCGATCACACCCCCGCCCACAATCATCAGCGGGGAGTGGGATGAAACGTTAGCCAGAGGAGATGATAATCGTGATCCAGTTTTTGTGGCTGTTGTCATTGTTTCCATTTGCTTCCCCACTCTCTTTGTGTGCTGATCAAGGCCCCTACTTCAGCATAAAGGTTTGCGGACTGCTGGCTGTGGCATATTTCTTTTTGGGAATTCTTCCGGCCAGGTAAGATAAACGCCCCGCTTCAATCGCTAATTTCATAGCCCGGGCCATCTTAACCGGATCTTTGGCTTTGGCAACAGGGGTATTCATCAGTACCGCAGCAGCGCCCAATTCCATGGCTTGGGCCACGTCTGCAGCAGAACCTAGACCGGCATCGACAATGATGGGCACATTGGCCTCTTCAATGATGAGACCCAAGTTATAAGGATTTAAAATACCTAATCCTGTCCCAATCGGCGCCCCTCCCGGCATCACTGCAGCTGCACCTGCTTCTTCCAGCCGCTTGCACAGCACCGGATCATCTGAAGTGTACGGTAAAACAACAAATCCTTCCTTCACCAGCTGTTCTGTTGCTTTGAGCGTCTGTACCGGATCGGGCAGGAGTGTTTTTTCGTTGACACTGATCTCCACTTTGATCCAATCTGATAGTCCCGAGGCCCGGGCCAGACGGGCAATTCTGATTGCTTCATCGGCTGTTTTGGCGCCGCTGGTATTAGGCAGATAGGTAAATGACATCCCTTCCAAATGTTGCAGAATGGCATCTTCATCAGGATACTCTAAATTTACCCGGCGAATGGCAAAGGTCAACACCTCTGCCCCCGACGCCTTAATCGCTTCATTCTGGATGTACGGATTGGGAAAGCGGCCGGTGCCAAGGAAAAAACGGGAACGCAAAGTTTTTCCGGCAATGACCAGCGGATCATTTTTCAACATGGGCTCGATCGATACTTTGTCTGGCATGGTCTAACCTCCTCCTACAAAATGAACCAGCTCAACTTTGGCTCCAGGCTTCAATTTGTATTGGCCCCACTCGGAGCGATGCACAATGTGACCATCTACTTCGGCTACCACATGGCTTTTGTTTAATTGATAGTGTTCTATCAATTCCTCGAGGGACTCACATGCCACATTTGTTTCTTTACCGTTCACAATGAGCGTTTTCACCGTTCTCACTTCCTTTTAACTCGTGCATGGACATGTATACTTGCACTATTAGCCTCATTGCTTACTTCCTGACCTGTTTAATCTTGCTGGCAAAGGCACGGGCTGCCCCTTGCACATCCTCCGCTCCGACAATGGCACTAACAATGCAAATGCGCTCCGCCCCTGCTTCCAGTACCTGATCCACATTATGCAGCTTGATGCCCCCAATGGCCACAAAAGGAATACGGATATGCGCCACGACTTCCCGCACATACTCCAGGCCAACCGGGTCAACGACATCCTCTTTGGTAATGGTTGGGAAGACAGGGCCAACACCTATATAATCAGCCCCTCCTTCCTCCGCCCGCTTGGCTTCCTCCAACTTGTGAGTGGAGATCCCGATGATTTTATCTGGGCCCAGGATTTTTCGCGCTTCTTCCAATGGCAAATCATCTTGGCCCAAATGAACGCCATCTGCATCAACGGCCAAGGCAATGTCTACATGATCGTTGACAATGAAGGGTACATCGTACCGTACACATAAGTCTTTGAGATGCTTGGCCATATCCAGCAGTTCTCTTTTGGTTTTCTTTTTTTCCCGCAGCTGTACGATGTCAGCTCCACCATTAATTGCCTCTTCAATGACCTCAAGATAGTTCCGCTCCGGGTAAAATTGTTCTCCTGTAATGACATAGAGTGAAAAGTCTTTCATGGTATATACCTCCTAAAAATAGAAAAACCACTTTCTGCGCAAGAAAGTGGAATCAGGCTCAGTCTAACACCAGATTCGACTTCCCTACGCTGGCATGATCCAGATCAGGTCATAAGGGTCTCTCTCAGCCCAAATGGGCACCCCTAGCCGAATTTGATACTCATATTCCCTTTTTTCCTTTAGTATAACCATAACCTTTATGAGGACTGATGTCAATCAGTCATTGACGAAACAGACCTTCTATCGTTAAATTAAGAAGGATAAGGAGGAATCGGCATGTTAAAACAAGACATAAAAAGGGTGACGAGCCCTGTCAACGCACACGCCTTGCTCCCTCGCAAGCGTGAGATTGACCCGTGGGAGTCGTTGTTTCGCCGGTTGGAACAAGGGACCAACAGCCTGACCAGTGTGGAATTTACCGTGACCAATCTGTGCAACCTCCGTTGTGAACATTGTGCCGTGGGCGATGTGTTAACAATGAAAGAGGCTGAGGCACGCATTCCTGTGGATGTATTGCTCAAACGCCTGGATGAAGTGGAAACACTGGATACCCTCAGCATTACTGGCGGGGAACCTATGTATAATAAAGAAATGATTGTTGACTACATTGTACCCTTGCTTCGGTACGCCAAGGAAAGGGGAGCGCAAACCCAGATCAACTCCAACTTAACCCTGGACTTGGAACGCTATGAGGCTATCTTACCTTATTTAGATGTACTGCATATTTCTTACAACTACCGCCATGCGAAAGACTTTTACCAGATTGCCTATGTCCATCACACACACCAGGTTTCTTTGGCCCAAGCGGAAAAAACCTTTCAGCGGTTAGTGGATAACACCAAAACACTGGCAAAGAAAGGAGTGTTTGTCTCAGCAGAATCGTTGTTAACCCCCTTTACTCGGGATAAAATCGGACAAATTCATCATCTGATCAAAGAGATGGGCTGCCAGCGCCACGAAGTACATCCTTTGTACCCCAGCGACTTTGCCCGGGACATGAAGGTGCTTAACTTGGATGAATTAAGAGAGACCTATCACAGGCTGTTGGATGAACGTGATCCGGACCTGTGGATCTTGTTTGGCACCCTGCCCTTCTATGCTTGCAGTCGAAACGAAGCGGATCTGGCCTTGATTAAACGCATTTACAGCACACCCAATACAACGGTACGCAATGACCCCGATGGACACAACCGCTTAAACTGTAATATTTTTACCGGGGAAGTGACCGTGACAGACTTTGGGGATGTCGGTCCACTTGGTCATGTGGAAGAGGACTCCTTTGCTTCCTGTTTTGCACGCTGGCAAGAGCATCCAGCCTTCCAGCCGATCAAATGCTGCTGTCCCCAAGCCCAGTGCAACGGTCCTAATCTTTTGGTTGCCCACACCTATTACCAAAGGGTTGACTTCCGCCACCGGCGCGGCATAAACCTGGCAGACTCTATTTGAGTAATGACTGAAAAACACTTGGCACTTCTGGTTTCTGTGCATGCTATAATATACATAGAAATTAAAGAAGTGAAAATATATAGTAACTGGAGTTGAATGATGAAACGCTTGGTAGACTACCTGGTTTTAACTGTTGGTTCTGTTATTGTCGCCGCAGGACTGGAATTGATTTTGGCACCCAATGAGCTGGTGGATGGGGGGATTACAGCCATTGCCATCATGGTGAATCACATTGGTGATATCCCCATCTGGCTCACATTTATCATGCTTAATATTCCGACACTGATCGTGGCTGCCAGATATATGGGTCAACGCTTTGTCTACCGGACCCTGTACGCCAACCTGATTACCGGTATTGGCTTATACTGGATGGCTCCGCTTCCCGCCATTACCTCCTCTGAAGTCCTCATTGTGCTGTATGGCGGCCTGCTGCTTGGCGTTGGCATCGGTTTGGTGGTTAAAGCGGGCGGTGCCATTGACGGCACTGAGATGATCGCCATCTGGCTGAACAAGCGTTACCATATCCCCATCAGCACCTTCTTGTTAGGCATTAATGCTATCATTTTATCGGCGGCTGCCTTTGTATTTACCATTGAAAAGGCGATGTTCTCAATTGCTGTGTTCTACATTGTCTCCAAAATGATTGACTTTGTGCTGGATGGCCTGAATCAGGGCAAGTCAGTGATGATTATCTCCGAGAAACCGGATGAAGTGGCCCAAGCCATTATGGACGAATTTGAAATTGGAGTCACCTACTTGTACGGTGAGGGGGGATACACTGGTGATCAACGGAAAATTGTATACTGCATCACCAACCGCTTTTTGTATCCCAAACTGAAAGAGCTGGTCTTAGCTATTGATGCCAGTGCGGTGATAGAGGCCTCCTACGTGGCTGAAACCACAGGCGTTAAACAGCCGGTTCCTTTTTCTTTTGACCGCTGGAATCGTGAGGACACGAAGTAAATGTTAAAGGGCTTGCTCCATCATTGTGTGGAGCAAGCCCTTTAATTTTATCTGGCTTCTAAACGGCGGATACGCTCATCTAAGTCAGGGTGGGAAGCAAACAGCTTGGACAAGCTTTGCTTATTGTTAATTTTAAGGGTTTGCAACGCTTGCTGGCTGTCATCCACCCGGTTCACATACGCCTTTAATGAAGAGAGAGCATGAATCATTTTGTCCTTTCCTGCCAGATCAGCCCCACCACGGTCAGCATGGAATTCACGGTAACGGGAGTAAGCCATCACCACGATGCTGCCTAAGATGGAGAATAAAAGCTGGAAAACAATGATGGCAATAAAATGGACAACGGGTTGCAAGTCTTCTCTGACAAAGCGAGATGCAGCAAAGGCAATAACCCGTGCCAGGAAGACCACAAAGGTGTTGATGACCCCTTGCAAGAGTGTCATAGTGACCATATCGCCATTGGCGATGTGAGCCACTTCATGGGCCAGTACTCCTTCTACTGCATCGTCATCCATCGTGTCTAAGAGTCCCGTAGAAACGGCAACAAGTGACCGTTTTTTGGTCGGACCTGTGGCAAAAGCATTCACCTCAGGAGATTGATAGATACCTACTTCCGGCATGTGAGTTAAGCCTGCTGCTCTGGACAGGCGGTGCACTTTCTCTACGATCATACGCTCCCGGGGAGAAAGAGGCCCGTCTGGATCCAACACGTGCACGCCCATCATTTTCTTGGCCATCCAGCGGGACATGGCCAATGACATAAACGCACCTGTAAAACCAACAATAGCACTAAAAATAAGCAAAGACAGAAGATTAATGCCATCGCCAGTTAGATACCATTCAAAGCCTGTTAAGGTCGTAATAAGAGATAGAACAATACCGATCGTAAGCAAAATCATAATGTTGGTCAAGATGAAGAAGAAAATCCGTCGAGCCATTCTCATCCTCCTATCCCGTATAAAATTTCCTACTGATTTTCCTACTTCATTATACCCTGTTTATGAACAGGCGAAATCCTGATCAAACTGAAGTTCACAGATTTGTCACTTTTCTTACTTCAGGGGAAAGCCCCGCTTTTCCAAAAATGATTTCATATGGGTGCGGGAGGGGGTAGAGAGCGTTTTGACCATCATATCCGACCAAGTATCTTGGCGTTTGCCTTTTGTCCTTTGAATATAGTATTGTTTTACCTCTTGATCATACTGTTTCAAGTCTTCAGCGACTGTATGGATATCCGGATAGCCATTCTCAAAATAGACGCAAGATTGGGGAAGCCGGGGCTTTTGCTCCGGATCTTGTGCTGGATATCCTAAACACATGCCAAAAACAGGATACACTTTTTCCGGCAACTGTAATAACTGAGCAACTTTATCTGGATTGTTGCGGATGCCTCCAATGTACACAACACCCAGCCCATGCGCCTCGGCCGCAACCGCTGCATTTTGAGCTGCCAGTGCCGCATCCACTGTGGCCACAATAAATTTCTCTGTTGTTTCTAGCGTTTCCGTCACATCCACACCCTTAGACTTGGTCACATAATTTAACCGGTACAGATCAGCACAAAACACCAGAAAATGAGCACATGTTTCCACATAAGTTTGATTGCCAGCATACTCTGCCAGCTTGCGCTTCAAATCCTGGTCGGTTACGCCAATGATAGAGTATGCTTGGACATGACTGGATGTGGAGGCCATTTGTGCACAGTGGATAATGCGCTCAATGGTCTCACTTGGGATCTGATCAGTGGTAAACTTGCGAATGGAACGGTGCCCCTGTAGCAACTGCACAACCTGCTTAGCCTGGTTCGGAATATTTGTCATGATACTCACCTCATCTCTTTGCTCTCTTGGTCTGATCCGGTTGTTTAGAAGTTGGGCGGTGTTTTAATAAGACTTTACGGTCCTCCAGTAAAAAGTGAACAACCACTTCACTCTCTTCTTGATTACCCGTTTCCCTGTGTTGATAAACACGCTGATATAATTCTTCTAGACTGACGAGTGTATCATCAGCCACATAAAAATGGTACTGCTTTTTTCCGGCTGGGGTCAATGTTTCATGACCAACAATTCCCTGGATGACCAATATTTTTTGATGATGTTGAGACCAAAGGACATAACAAAGGCTTTCCAGAAGCCGTCTAGTAAGCATAGGCAATTTGTCCGCAAGAATGCTTTGCCCGGAACCAAATCCAAGTCTCTCTTTTGTATATTCAGAACCGAAAATATACAGGCACATCAGGCCAGTATGCCGATTTTGCGGACGGGTGATATATTGCTGAACCGTTCTGTTAATCACAGATTGGAGCCATTTCCGGCTTGCTTGGTGGTCAATTCCAGATCTTCTTCTTTCTTGTAAAACCTGAGTATCATTGGGTTGTAAGCGCTCACATTCCAATGGTTGGTTAAAACACTCCATTCTCCCTGCCCTCCTTTTACCCATCTGGACCTGTCAACTATTCTGGATTAATATCTATTTTAGCTCATTTTTAATTAAAATAGGCTTTCATTTGTGACAAATCCTTAACTTATATAAGAATGGATTTCATTTCTATAGCCTTAACAAATAGAGAGCATGTATACTACAATAAAATACATAGGAGTGAAGAAAAATGGCTTTCCAATTTAAACTGAACGAGCGTCTAGGCATCCACATCCCTATCCTTGAACGGGACTGGGACGACTATTCACTTGCCGAACAAGCACAAATACTAAAGCAATGGGAACATTACCGCTCCGATATACCTGGCCGGATTAAAGAACTGGAACGCTTGATCGAGCGAAAACAAGAAGCGTTAAACGAGGAAGCGGATTTTGAATGTTCCTGCCGCCTGAACGACGAGATTGCTGAACTGGCCAGCATTATTAATGATCTTAATATCTGGTTCCGCATTCAGGAAGAAACGCAAACTGAAAAAGCACATCAATAAATATTCACCGGCTTATCAGTATTAATCTATGCTTTAGCTTTTAGTGGGCAGATGAAATGTGCGGCTTAATTCGGGCACCTGTTGGTAATGATGATCGTAGTAGGTGAACGCCAGCCGCTTCACCCCACGATCTCCGTCTATATCCAGCAGGATAAAAGTGGGTTTGGAGAACCCCCGTGGCACTTTAAAACTGCCGGGATTAACATATATAATCCCGTCTTCTTCAAAGCACACCGGTTTATGCGTATGTCCAAACAACACAATCTGGGCTTCTGCCTCTTGAGCCCGGTATTTCAGTTGAAGCAGAGAATAATGCACCTGATATGTATGCCCGTGAGTGATCAAAAAACGAATTCCCTGCCAGTCCAACACTTGATCAAAAGGAACATCGGCATGAAAATCATTGTTCCCTTTGACCAGGATCATTTTATTAAAAGGAAACAAATTCTCATCCACACAAAAATCCCCGCAGTGAAACGCCTGGTCAAAGGAAAAAAGTGAAGCGACCCGCGCTACTTCTTCAGTTAACCCATGGGTATCACTGATGATCAATGCTTTGGTCACCCTGCATCCTCCTGATGATTATCTTTTTCTCATTTTCCCTAGTTCAGTCAGGATTGAATCAAGCTCACTCATGGTAAAATGATTTTTTTTGCGCATTAGTTCATAAAGGTCTAATAAGTCTTCATACTGGTCAGTGTCAAAACTTTTAGGATTGATCGCAGCAGTATTGACGACATTGACCTTTTTTTTAATCCACTCAATGATATATTCAATATTTTCACGTGAAGCTTCTTCCAACGCTTCCCTGGGCTTCCCTGTCACATTATAACATCCTTTCTCTGTCACACAGCCTATTTTCTCTAGTATAACAGATCAGGATCCATTACGAAAGCGATGGATAAAGGATTGGAGACGCTCTGTCTGCGGATTTTCCAGCACTTGTTTAGGTGGCCCTTGCTCAACAATGTAGCCTTGATCCATAAACACTACACGGTCAGCTACATCATAAGCAAAATCCATCTCATGGGTAATCAGCATCATGGCCATGTTACCTTCTCTGGCTAAATCTTTAATCACCGCCAATACTTCCCCCACTAATTCCGGATCCAGAGCCGAAGTTACTTCATCAAACAACATCACTTTGGGTCTCATTACCACTGCTCTGGCAATGGCCACCCTTTGCTGCTGCCCGCCAGACAGCTGGCTGGGATAAGCATCAAGTTTATCTCCCAGCCCTACCCTTTCCAACATTTCTGTTGCCCGTTTAATCGCTTGGTCCTTTGGAACACCCTGAACATGGATAGGCGCTTCGGTACAGTTACGCAGAATGGTCATATGGGGGAACAGATTATACTGCTGAAAAACCATGCCAATGTTGGCACGGACCCGTCTCAAATGTTTTTGATCGGCAGGAACCAGCTTGCCGTTCACTTCCTTATGCCACAACGGTTCGCCATTGACTTCAATCACCCCGGAAGTGGGTTTCTCCAAGGTCATTAACATACGGGCCACGGTCGTTTTGCCAGAACCGCTGGGCCCGATCAAAGCCACTTTTTCCCCCGGAGCTATATCCATATCAATCTGTTTAAGCACTTCCAAGTCACCAAAAGATTTACTTACATTCTTGTAGCGGACGATCGGTTCCGGAGTTCCCACCGCAGAAACTTCCATAAGCTGGTGATTCTCCGCTGTAGTTGCAGAACTCATAATGTCACTTCCTCTCTTGTTACTTTTTTATTCCCACTGGCATAGCGGTTTTTCATCTTCTGCTCCAGCCGTCTGACCAAAAGGGCAGAGGGATAGCTCAACAGAAGGAATAGCAAACCTACAATGGTGATCGGTTCAATATAGCGGAAAGATTGTGAACCGATAATAAGGGATACCTGTAACATTTCTACTACGGTAATCGCCGCTAATAAAGGTGTCTCTTTAAACATAACGATTAAGTAGTTGCCAAACATGGGCAATACTGGCGGAATAGCCTGGGGCAGGATGACCTTGGTCCAAGTTTGAACCTTGGAGAAATTAAGGGCCGTACTGGCTTCCCATTGCCCTTTTGGAATTGATTCAATCCCGCTGCGGTATATTTCAGACAAATACGTACTGTAGTGCACACCCAAGCCGATAACACCCGCCGTAAACGCATCAAGGGTGACACCGATATACGGGATTTGGGGAAAGGCCATATACAGGAAAAACAACTGAACCAAAAGCGGGGTGCTGCGAATGAACTCAACAATTCCGGCAACAGTCCAAGCCAAAGGTTTAAATGTTGACCGGCGCGCCAAGGCCCAAGCCAGTCCCAGAATTAAGGCCAGCATAAATCCCAAAACGGTGGCCGACAGTGTCACCCACATCGCTTGGAAAATAATAGGGAAGACAGCCACTGCATACTCCCAATTCCAAATCACTGATGATGTCATCGGCTATACCCTCCAAGAGAGGCACGCCGCTCCAGCCAACGGGCAGTTAAGATCAGCGGCAAAGCCAGGATAAAATAGATCACGAGAAGCAATAAATACATTTCATACTGGGTTCCTGCCCCACTGGGGATCAAAATCTGTTTAACCATATAGGTAACATCGTTAACCCCAATTAAAACAACCAATGCGGTCCCCTTTAACAGCTCAATGGAGATGTTGCCGAATCCCGGCAGCATAATTTTAATCGCTTGCGGCAAAATAACCCGGCGCATGCGTTGCCAATAGGTCATATTCAGCGCAATGGCAGCTTCCGTTTGTTCCTTGGGAATGGCCAAAACAGAACTGCGCACAATTTCAGAAGCATAGGCTCCATAATTCATAGCCAAGGCCATTACTCCGACCATTAAAGCCGGCAGCTCCAGACCAAAAAACGGTAAAACATAAAAGAACCAGAATAATTGAACCAGCAGGGATGTCCCGCGGAAAAATTCCACATAAGTGATAGTTATGCCCCTGACGATTCCATATTTGGACAGACGTCCAAAACCAGCGACAAAAGCAATAATAAAGGCGAAAATAGCAGAATATACTAACAGTTGAACCGTCACACTTACACCTTGTAGTAACAATATCCATGCATCTGTTGAAAGAATGGCAATCACATCCTGTTCTAGTTTATGGTTAAAACAGGGCATCCCCAGCCAGGATGCCCTTACCCTTTTCCTTACTTCCCACAAAGTTCAACTGTTGTCATATCTCCGGGGAGTTCATCTTCAGTAAAACCAAACTGTTCATAGATCTCTAATAACTCACCGGATTCTTTTAATTGGGCCAGCACCTCATTGTATGCTTCCACAAAGTCCTCGTCTCCTTTACGGAAAGCAGCAGATCCATACCCTCTGACACTTTCACCGTCAATCACCGGCTGTGTGAAATCTTCCACAATCTCAATGGAATGGTCACCGAATGTGTCCATCACTTCACGCAAAGACGGGCCTGTCATGGTGACCGCATCGACACGGCCGGCTTTAAGGGCCTCAACTGCCGAAGGGTTGTCTTCAACATTTTGTATCTGGCTTTCGTCAATACCCATAGCCGTTAGGTATTGATGTTCAATCGCACCAGTCATAATACCCACAGTGACATCCGGGTTGGCTATGATATCTTCGTAGCTGGTCAAGTTATGCGGATTTCCAGCTTGAACAGCCAGTGCTTCCCCGATGCTGTATTCAGGTTCGGCAAACAACACTTCCTGGCACCGCTCAGGGGTGATATACATGCCCGCTGTAATCACATCAAACCGTCCAGCCTGCAGCCCTGGGATTAAGGAACCAAATTGGGATAGGCTGCCATCTATCTCCTCAATGCCCAGTTCTTGAAACACACGGCGGGCAATTTCCACGTTTAATCCGGTCAGTTCTCCTGCTTCAGTCGCATAAGCATAAGGGCGTTCGTTGGCAAAACCGACTCGAATAACCCCTTCTTGCTGTGCTCGCTCCAATGTACTTAGTTCAGACCCTTCTCCACCTGAAGACTCATTGAGATCAACATCTGGTGCCTCAATATCTTCCGGATTAGCGCCACATGCCGTTATAACAGCAAGAACCAATATCAACATGCCTATTTTTAAGCAAGGTTTCATTATGTATGTTTTCCCCCTCTGCTTTATTTTTTTGGCAATTTTAAGAATCATCATTAATCATAACAGGAACACCTCTCCAGTCACAAACAGCCCATTTTCTTATATATCTTTCTTTGTCAGTCTCAGTTGTGGTGTGCTCCAATTAGATACCAAATTCATATAATCCGCCTTATTTCCTTTCATTTCCTCACAAATTCTCCTTAACCAATAGAGATAAAGTGTCTTTATGCCCCCTCTTGCCATATGATGGGGAAGGAGGGAAAACTGTGAGTCCGTTTCATCATTTGTTTGAAGAGCTAATCGTTTTATACATCATGGCCCTGATCGGCTTCTTAGCAAAAAAGAAAGGGATATGGGACGTAAGTGCTGACAACGTTCTTACCCGTCTGTTGCTGTATATTACTTTACCTGCGCTGATTTTGTACTCGATGGACATCCCCTTTTCCAGACATCTGTTGGCCCACGCCGGTTGGCTGTGTCTGCTTTCAGCTTTTGCCCTCATAACAGCTTGCCTTGTCAGCCGTCAGTTGTCCACCTGCCTTCCGCTGTCTTCCTCCCGTGAGGGTGTGTGGCAGGGCCTTGTGACTTTTGGCAATCAGGGGTTTTTGGGGTACAGCGTCTGTTTTTTGCTGTTCGGTGAGCAAGGCATTGTTTATGCAGCCATTTTCAACATACCCTACCTGTTTTTCATTTGGACTTACGGTATCTTTATTGTGGCCAGGCATAGCACAATGCTTAACTGGTCTCAGCTCCTACTTAATCCTGGCGTGCTGGCAACTGCCTTGGGCTTTATGTTTTATTTAACCCCCTTTCACTGGCCCTCTACACTTTCATCTGTGTTAGAAAGCGTTGGTCTGATGACCATTCCGCTGTCTATGATCATGATTGGCAGCTTCATGGCCAATATGAATAAGCGAGATATGGGGCGGCTTAGTTTGAACCGTTCCCTGTGGATCGCTTGTGCCCTTAAGTTAGTACTCCTTCCTCTCCTGTTGCTTCCCTTTAGTTTTCTGCCGGTTCCCTTTATACTGGTGACCATCGCTTTTATGATCACAGCCATGCCAGCGGCTCCCACCATCTGTTTATACGCCCAGCAATATGGAAAAGACGCAACCTTTGCTGCGGCTGGGGTCACTCTCAGTACGCTCTTGGCACTGATCACTGTTCCCCTGTTGTATATGCTGGCCCAGTGGGCGGGACAAATGTGGTTTTCTTAAGTAAAGTGACAAGCGCCCAAGCCTTTTCACAACCCGGGAATAAGATATAATGTGACCTGGCAAAAGGGTCGAAACAAAGGAGAACGACGGAAGGAGGAGAGCGCATGTCCTGCTGTGGTCGTCCTGTTGGTTACGGTCCGGTAGCTGGTTATCCCCCTGTTACCCCGATTGGTGGCGGATTTGCTTTGATTGTGGTGTTGTTTATCCTGTTAATTATCGTGGGATGCGGTTGTTTCCTCGGGTTTGGCACCTAAGCAAAAAGGCCCCCTCATAAGGGGCTTTTTTTTTACGTATTGTCTTGTTCACTTTGATTTGGCATCGGTTTTGGGGATGAACCTTGGGACGGCTCCTGAAACGGAACTTGAAGTTGGTCCTCCCTTTTAAACCAAGCACTGGTGAAGTAGAGGAAGCTGAATCGGGAGGCATGCTCAATCTCGTCTGTCATCGCTCTGAAAAACGTATCCCGAATCTGTATATCATGAGACATGAGCATCATGTCCCGGTAAAATTCATAGGCTTCCAATTCGGCCAGATAGGCCTTGAATACTCCTTCTTGATACGTTTGAAAGGCAACTGGCTGAATGCGGTAGTGAGGTTGTTGTCCCGTTAAGTCAACATACAATTGGATGAAGTCTTGCAAATGGTGCTGTTCATCTTCCAGGGCATGATGGATAAAATCCTGGTGGAGCTGATCAGGAGCCATGCGCTTCAGTCGGGAGTAAAAGTCAATGGCCTGGGCTTCATCATGGATGGCTTGCAATAGATAATGTAAAATCTGATTAAAGAGGCCTTGAGCAGGAGCATGTGCGGCATTCCAACTCATGTGCATGCTGTTCCAACTGGATTGCTGATGGATACCTGGCTGATGGTTCAGGGGGATATGCATCTGCGGGAATGAAGGATATTCTTCAGGATAATATTGCTGCAGGTATTTAGGATGAGGGGAATGGTTGTTCACTCTTGACCCTCCTTTCCAGCGATTTAACCAGAGAATTGTGACGTCCTCTTGCAATATATTCACTCCCGCACCCGCCTGTGCGACTGTCCCGTTCAGCCAGCCCAATTTTTTAAAGACGCCCATCTTCCAATTAAAAAGAGTCCGCGGTATAAGAGCCGTGGACTCCTTTGATCTTTTTAAAGTCTTGCGTGAACCAGCCAAGCGGCACCAATCACACCGGCGTCGTTCCCCAATGTTGCCGGTACAATCTCAATCTCTCCTGTAAGGTGTGTCAAGGCAAATGTTTTGTACGTTTCCCGGATGGGGGAAAACAGAACATCTCCTGCTTGGGAAACCCCACCCCCAATGACGATTTTGGCCGGATTGAAACTCACCGCATAATTAGCCAGAGCAAGACCAAGGTAATAACCCACTTTATTCAACACGCCTTGGGCCAGTTGGTCTCCCTTTTGGGCCGCCTCTGCCACATGGCGGGCGGTAAGTCGGCCTGCGGAGCGACAGACAGGCCCTAAGACACTGGTTTCCGCTACAGATGGCCCAGCACTTTGTAACGCTTCGGTGGCCAACCGGACAATGCCAGTAGCCGAAGCAATGGTTTCCAAACAGCCTGTCTTGCCGCAGTTACAAGGGTGACCACCCTGGGGAACAACTGTCACATGTCCCATTTCTCCAGCACTCCCCCGGGCTCCATGGTAAATATCGCCGTGGACAATCACCCCTGCTCCCAGTCCGGTGCCCAAGGTAATGCACAGCAGCTCTGTTTCTCCTTGACCGGCTCCCTGCCACATCTCTCCTAATGCAGCGGTATTGGCATCGTTATCGACCACCACTGGCATATTAAGTAAGCTTTCCAGGCGTTCCTTTAAGGGATAGTTTTTCCAACCAAGGTTGACCGCTTCATACACAAAGCCTGATGTCAAATCCATAAACGCTGGGGCTCCGATGCCCACCCCTTTGATCCGTGAGCGGTCCGTCTGCAAGCTCCTTAGGGCCTCGTTGAGCATATCCTCCATTTGTTGAACAACAGCATCTCCGTTCCCAACAGCTGTTGGTTGAGTGGTTTTATAGACAATGTCTCCCTGTTCTGAGACTACAGCCCCTTTAATAGACGTTCCTCCAAGATCGAGACCGAAATAGTAGTGTGTGTGTGCTGTCAATCTTCTTCATCCTTTGAGTAAGATTTAAGCATGATTTTGGTACATAACGGCGCTTATTTAATACGCTCCTCTGTTTTTACATCGAAGAAGTGCACTTTGTTCATATCAAAGGCCAGTTTCAGGTTTTGACCGTTTTTCACATCTGTTCTGGAGTCAACACGGGCAATGAAGTCATTCCCGGCCAGCTTGCTGTACAGGTAAGTTTCGGCGCCCATCAATTCGGCCACTTCAATATGGGCATCGATCGCAGATCCTGGTGAGGACTCGATAAACAGCGGCTCATCGTGAATATCTTCGGGACGAATCCCCAGGATCACTTCTTTGCCAATGTAATTTTGCAGCTTTTTCATCTTGCCCTCAGGCACGACCAGTTCTTGTTCTCCAACGATAAACTTGCCATTTTCTAGACGGCCGTTAATAAAGTTCATGGCCGGGGAACCAATGAAGCCGCCAACGAACACATTGTTGGGGTAATCATACACCTCTTTAGGAGCACCCACCTGCTGGATCACGCCGTCCTTCATGACCACAATCCGTGTGGCCATGGTCATCGCTTCGGTCTGGTCGTGGGTAACATAAACAATGGTCGTTTTCAGGCGTTGATGCAGTTTGGTCAATTCAGCACGCATTTGTACACGCAGTTTGGCATCCAGGTTGGACAACGGTTCATCCATGAGGAACACCTGCGGTTCCCGGACAATGGCCCGTCCCAAGGCCACACGCTGCCGCTGCCCGCCGGACAGTTCCTTGGGTTTGCGCTCCAGCAAATGTTCAATGCCCAAAATTTTAGCCGCTTCATGTACCCGTTTTTTAATTTCGTCCTTCTTAAACTTGCGCAGTTTTAAACCAAAAGCCATGTTATCATACACATTCATATGCGGGTACAAGGCATAATTTTGAAAGACCATGGCAATATCCCGGTCTTTGGGGGGAACATCGTTAACCAGCCGGTCTCCAATATAGAGCTCTCCTTCAGAAATTTCCTCCAAACCGGCAATCATGCGCAAGGTGGTTGATTTGCCGCAACCGGAAGGCCCGACAAGGACAATAAACTCTCTGTCCTCAATTTCCAAGTGAAAGTCTTTCACTGCTGTCACTTCATCACTGTAACGTTTGTAAATATGATGCAGACGAATACCTGCCATTTCATTTCCTCCCTTGACTCATCTTAACTCCTATTGTAGATGATCAGGGCTGGGAAAACTATGTGGCAGAGTGCCAGAATTTTTTCCTCATTGTTTGTAAAAACTGCCCAAACAGGCTAGTCCAACCGGGATAAAGCCAGCAAGGCAAAATAGAGGCAAGCCGCTTGTTCAAAGTGCCGGATATCGATGCCCGTTTTTTCAATAAACTTATCCAGACGGTATTGCATGCTGTTACGATGAATGTACATCCTTTTGGCCGTCTCCGACACATTGAGGTTTTGTTCGAGAAACATGCGGATGGTACGGATCAGTTCCTGATCATCCCGGACAGGCCCGATCAGCTTGTCCACCATTTGCTCCCTTTCCTGCTGGGGAAGGGACTCCAGTAACAAATAAGGAATCAGCAGATGATAATGAAGGATTTTTTCCTTAACTTGGTAATGAAGAGCAAGATTCAAATAACACAGCTCTTGCTCCACATGATCTTTCAGTGAGGTGGGCATCTTATACATTTCGCCGAGGTAACAAACACAGTCCAGCATACATTCGGCACGTATGGTATCCAGGATGCCTCCCACCAACTCGGGCAACGCCGGCTTGTATTGATCATAGCCGGGAATCACCCACACAAACGTCTCTTGATCATAGGGAACCAGGATGCTTTTCTGTTCCAGGATGCCTTCCACAATCTGTTTGAACAGGGGGTAAAGCTCCTCAGTGTTCTGTCCGGTTTTAAAATAAACATGTCCAAAAAGGGTATTTGGCGGATAGTTTAATTTGTCCCATTGCTCATCCCAGCAACGTGGGTCATGTGTCATAAATGATTGCCAGTACAAAGCTTCATCGGCCTCTTCACAAATAGACAAAGCGGGCTGTCTCGTCACCAGCGCCTCTATTAATTGTTGACTCTTTTCGTCCAGTACTGATTGAGGGAGGCCAATCAAGCCTAACGTGTGTTCCCCATCTGTGACAGGAAAATAAGCAAATTCGGCGCGCTGTTCTTCACCGCTGACAACCACGTTTTGCTTTCCATAGATCTTAACGAGTGTGTGGTACAGCCATGTTTGTTTCAGGTGTTCCATTCCGATCACTCCGTCTGTTCGTCTCCCCTTAATTATAGCATGCTAATTACAGCATTCTAATCAATCCGAGCAGTATGAGCGCCACACTGGCCAGATAAGGAGAAAAAAGTTGCAGACGCCAATTGGACCACCGTTGTTGGCCCAACATCATTCCCCCAACCATACTTCCCAATAGCAACAGAGAGAAGATGACGGCCAACACAGCCCCGCTGCCCTGAGAGAGGCCGTAAGACAGACCAAGTAACCCCGCATCTAATTGAACAGCCACTGTAAAGAGGAGCAAATCTTTCCCACCTGGGTACAGAGGTGGTTGTAAGCTAATCATGATGCCAATCACCATGAGGGCCAAACCAATCACAACTTCAAAAAAACGGATGGAAAGAAAATCTCGTAACCATTGCCCGATAAAAGAAAAAGAAAGGGTGATTAAAAAAACGGATATAATAATAGCCACTAGATGATACCAGACAACAACCACACGGCGAGTGGCAAACCCAAACCCGGCTATTGCGCCGGTCAGTGCCGTCAACAAACATAGCATGGTCCATTTGATCAGCTCCATGGCGTTCCCTCCCATTGTCATTGTATGTCCCAAGCGTCACAATCATGTAACAATATAGGAAGGCAACGGACAGCGGAGCATGATAAAATAAGCATAAAATGGGCAGAAGGAGGATATCGGCCTGTGGTCTATTTATGGTTTTTAACAACATTTATTGCTTTAGTGCTTACCATTATGCTGGTCAATAAAGCAAGCAGGCACTTTTCTTGGCACTACATACCCTGGATTTTAGCTTTTTCCTTTTTCTCCTTTAGCGCATTTGCTAGCTGGACGGCCCATTTAACAGGTTGGACCCCCTGGCTGTACAAAGGATGGTATGTGGTCGGCGCTGTACTGGTGGCTTTGATGGGCCTGGGGCAAATGCTGTTTCTGAAGCTAAATAAATCGGCGCTCCTGTTTAGCGTATACATTGGACTGTGTTTCATCTGGTTTGTCTGGTCCATTCTCTCCTCTCCAGTTGATCATCAGCTGCTTGCCACGCAAGCGGAAATTGGGGGAGCCGCCTTACCCGCTGAGGTGCGGCTATTCTCACCTTTGAACCATCCCTGGCAGCCTGGCTTTAATCGGTGGAGCCTTGTACAGCGCCATTCGCCATAAGAGCAAAACAGGATGGCTGATTGGTGCAGGAGCTCTGGTTTTGGCCAGCGGAGGGACACTTGTCCGTTTTGATATGCATTTGGCGCTGCCTGTGGCTAATTTGCTCGGCATTTTCATGATTTTTCTAGGTACCAACACTACCGTGGTCGTCTCCCGTTCCGTCTCTGTTTCCAATGCTTAACCCCTTGTTATGATAATCCCTGATTCTGTACAAGCTAAGGAAAAAGGAGTTATTGCATCTGCAGGAAGGAGTCGTCCCATGAAAACAAAAGCGGCGTTCTTCGTCTTCCTCCTCGTCATCCTTGTACCGAGTCAGGGGCTTTTTCTCTCCTACTCTCCTGTTAACATGTTCACCACCCAAGCCAAAACAAAACAGGAATTTCCGGCTCATCCAATCAGTCAAGAGATCCGGTTTGTCGAACACCAGAACACATTCTCCATGCAAAAAGTGAAAAAGGAACATTACACTCTGCGGTTAATGGTTCAGGCCAAGACCAACATGCATGTTGACCGGCTCCAAGACCTGACCCTCCTGTTTATCAATGGCACGCTTACTGACTTTTTCGTCAACAACGTGCAAAAAAAAGATACGTTGGAAACAACCCATGAGCTAGGCGGAAGTCAATCCGTCAAATACGAAGTAATCACCTACCATTACGCAGAGCACAATCAGAACGGGGAAGAGGTTAGCCAGAACGCCATAAGTTATGATCAGGTCTATCTTTTAAGCTCGGCCCTCTCCACACCATCGTTGTTCCGGGAACCAACAACTAATACTCAAAAGCAGTGGCAAAGGATTTTGGATCATGCGATTAAGCAACAGAAAAAATATGAACAAAAACAGTTGCTTGAAAAATTCAAATTAAATGAGCATGATTATTTGATCTACACCCTTGATGAGCTGGCTGTCTACACCAATGACCATTTGCCCACTTTCTCGGCCCACCAGACAAAAGAGGTGCTTGGCCAGATATGGAAGCACCTCTACATGCATTATGTACTGGGTCATGTTCAAGACAAACGGTACCCTATCGATACAAGGGGAAGCCATATGCCGCTCGTGGCCATTGCCCGTGATCACTCCCATTTCCACCTGTTATTTCGGACCCGCGGCGGTGATGAACACAAAATAACGCAGCCCTTAATGTCACAATTACGCACTCATGCTGCTGACATAAGATGAGCCGTCCTGTTCCCGCAAAATTTGCTCATACAACTCCTCCAGCTTTTCATCCCTGATCCCCCGTTGATAGGCCCGCTCAATCACCTCAACGGCGAAGGCGTACTCATTCTGTTCTTTATATACCAATGCCAAGTTATAGTAAGCTTCCATCATATCTGGATCACGGGAGATGGCTTCCTGTAAATTGACTCGTCCTTCATCATATTTTTCCAGCATCAGCTGGGCATAAGAGAGGTGAAAATATAGTTCGGCCTGATCAGCCCCCTTGTCCTTGGCCAGCAGCAATGTTTCCTCTGCTTTCTCATACTGCTCTTGATAATTATAAATTGCCCCCAGTTGAACATACACTTCAGGGCGGTTCAGACCCATCTCCATGGCACGCTCAATGTGGAATAAAGCGTCCTCTACCTTTTCTTCATTAAGGAGCACTTCCGCTTGAACCAAATGATACATAGGCGAATCCAAAGGCTGGTTGAAGCCAACGTTAAGCAGGACAAACAAGGCCAGACCTGAGGCAAGAGCAGTGACAGCCCGTTCCCGCCAATGTCTCTCCCCGGGAAGATTCACCATGGCTGCCGCCAAGAAACCGCCCACCAAGCCCCCAATGTGACCGTAGTTATCAATCATGGGGATGACAAACCCGATGGCCAGGTTAAAGATTAAAATAAAAATAATATCCATCCCGATCGTACGGAAAAATAAGTCGCGCCGTTTGAGCCCGAAGTACAAAAGCGCGCCGAAACAGCCAAAAATGGCACCCGAAGCGCCGGCAGCCAAGTTTGGGGTAAAGGCAAAGCTGGCTGCCGTTCCGGAAATACCGGCAAACAAATAAATCCACAAGAAGCGGGGCGTGCCAAAGATACGCTCGACGGCCCCTCCCAAAAAGTACAGTGCCAGGCTGTTAAACATCAGATGCCAGATGCCAATATGTAAAAACATGGGTGTCACCAGACGCCAATACTCCCCCTCAATAATCAAGGGATTCCATTTTGCCCCATAAGTGATTAATGTTTGGGGATCCGTGCTGGAGCCAACCCATTCCAAAAACATAAACATGCCGATATTAACGATTAAAAACAACATGGTCAAGTAAGGCTTACCGTATCGGAAAACCCGGTTGAACGCCTCTTCCTGCCTTTTCTCTTCCGCCTTGATCATGTCTTGTAACTCAAGTGCGGTGTGAAACTGAGCCAGGCGATTGATCTTGGGTAAAAGGGCTTCTGTTTCAATATTTACCTCTGTTAAGTCAAGACCTTCTGCCCTTAGCTCAGGATAAGGCCAGCCCTCTTCCTGAACATGGATAAATTGGACCGACAGCCGGCTGCGTTTATCATCCACACTGTTCATGTCCTGAATATGCTCTGGCAAGAGCAGCTTTTGGCCATGGGGAAATACATACAAGGCGGTCACCTGTAATGAGCGTGCCCGCAGCCGCTTGCGAAACAAAGGAATGTGGTCAGCCAGCTGGCGCAAGTCGCGGCTCAAGTCGGACGGACCGCTGGTATCGACAGCCTGAATACGAAGCAATTGGTAGTCCCGTGCCTTATTACGCACCAGCCAGTATTCAGGCAAAGGTTGATTAAAAAAATCGGTAAAACGGTACTGTTTCCCAGGAAAAGGGTTCTCCAGTTTTTGAAAATTGTGATTACACATGAGGACTAATGTCAGTCCATAGAGCCAACGATCTCGAAGGTCTATATTCACGCCATGTTCCCTTCTTTCCCACTTATCATTGTTTGGCGCCAGCCAGACTAGCGCAGGAGCTCCTGAATGAACTGGTAAAACTGATATAAATGCTGAAACTCAGCCAGGGGCTGATGAGATGTGGTCCGTGGTCTGTTTTGTGTGTTAAGATACACCGCTTGCCACCCCGCTTCCAGGGCACCAATAACATCATGCTCCCAGGTATCGCCAATAAACAGGGCGGCTTCAGCAGGACAGCAGGTTCCTCGTACAAGTTTGAAAAAAGCGGGGTCTGGTTTGGCTAACCCAATTTCCTCTGATATGTATATGTGTTGATCAGGAATATAACGCTCCAAACCTAACTTAAGACACTTTTTGCGCTGGATATGGGCATGCCCATTGGTAATAATCCCCAGTTCAAAGCGATGATCTGCTAATAATTGTAACAATGGATATAGCCCCGGAAAAGGCTGGACATAACCAAGGACACGATCGTAAGCACTAGCGTGAAACTGATCAGCTTCCTCCGGGGTGCACGGAAGGTGAAAGTGACGCATGGTTTCCATATAGCGCTTGCGCCGGTAATCCCTCTGACTTATATGTTTGTTCTGATAATCTTCCCAGTAGACGTCACTGAAATATTTGAACACTTCAAACCAGTCGTCCAAAGGCACATCAGGGACTGAGAGATGGGCTTCTTTCCAGTGATCAACCAGTTCCAGATAAGTATCTCTGATGGCATGCTGAAAAGCATATTCGTAGCTAAACAATGTGTTGTCCAGGTCAAAATAAATTTTTTGCCACATGCCCCATTCCCCTTTATCCACACTATGGTTATTATAGCAGCAATAAAAAAGCAAAACAAAAGGAACCTGCTCTCACATGCCACATGGAAAGCAGGGCCCTCCTCTTACTTGCAGAGAAACGTGCTGTGAGCATGGTAAAGGGTTAGTGAAGTTTAGGATGACTTTTAGAGGCCAAGGCGGATGGCAGCAATCTGTCTCTGATAAACGGCACGGAGAGCAGTGTGTTCAAAGCAAAGGACATCATCACCTTATTGCGAAGCAGACGAGTTAACATGAAGCGCCGCAAACCCGGAACTAGAAAAACGGTCAACCCCAATATCACCATGATCAACAGTTTTAGCTTTGATTGATCGGTCTGTTTGTCATGCAAATGGGACCCTCCCTCTTCCTGATTTTTTATATAGTCTCCCCAGCTAAACCCAAAATATTTTTGGTCTATATGAATAAAACTCGCCGTTCGGCGAGCCTCTAGGAACAGACCACGGGCTTAAGATTCTCTTTGGCCTGTTTCAGTTTGAACTTTTTGATAAATCCGGTATACTCTTCTTTATTATAGCCCACAATCAATTGCTCATCTGTGATCAATAAAGGCCGTCGTAAAATCCCGGGGTGTTGAACGGCCAAATTAATCCATTCATTGAGAGACAAGTCATCCAGTTCAAAGGGGAGGTTCTTCACATCCTGACTTCGCTTCGATGTAATTTCTGTTGTGCCATTGGTTGTATATGTCAAGATGTGTAACAACTCTTCCTTGGTCAGGGGGTCCGTACTCATATTTTTTTCTGCAAACGGAATTTGATGCTCATTTAACATGTCACGTGCTTTACGGCAGGATGTGCAACTGGAAAATGTGTAAAGTTGGATCACCGTTCCACCTTCTTTATCCTAAAATAATATGGATTGGCACTAACTTTTATTTATTATTGTATCATAGAATATTAGTTAAAAATAGAACAGATTTATGAATGTTGTCAAATTTTAACGCTCAGTCTAAACAAAAAAACTCTCGGGTCAAAAATATGTGCCCGAGAGAAATAATGCATATCCAGTTACGCCAAATCTATGGTTACATGCCAATATATCTGGCATAAACGGCTTTGGCTCGGTTTACATCCTCCGTGCCTTGCACGAGTACACGCCCATCAGTGAATAACACCAGGCGCAATCCATCTACTTCTGCCCGTAACAGGAACGGGGTTAATTGCACTGTGCCCACTCGCTCCAAACGCTTTTTCCACTCGGTTAAGTCCCACTCACGCTTGGTGGCAGGCGTGATTTGTACCGTATCCCGGCCGCAGAGGGATGTCATTTGACGTTCCCCTTTAATCTCTAGGGCTGGATATTCTTTCTTCTGACAGGTCTGGCAAGCCGTTTTGGGCTGGTTCAATTTGATTTCATGGCTAAAGCCATGCCACAGATCAAAGCTGAGCAAAGTGGTGCGCAAGGCTTCTTTTTTACCCACCAGGATTTTAAGAGCTTCTGTCGCTTGATAGGAAGCAATGATATCGACGACCGGCGCAAGCACACCGCTGGTGTCGCATGTCTCACCAGTGCCTTCTCCTTCATTGATCAGACATCTCAAGCAAGGGGTTTGGCCGGGAATAAACGTGGCTTGCATGCCCCGTGCCGCCACCACACCACCGTACACATAAGGAATGCCGTGTTTAAAGGCGTAATCATTGATTAAAAAGCGGGTTTGGAAATTGTCTGTGCCATCTAGAATTAGATCCACCTGGCCGGCCACCTCGTCAATATTGGCCGCCGTTAAATCTCCTACAATCCCTTCAATGTGAATCTCTGAATTAATATGTTTCAGTTTCCGCTCGGCAGCGACCGCCTTGGGCAGACTTTCCTGTGCATCCTGCTCATCAAACAACATTTGGCGCTGCAGGTTGCTTGGCTCCACAAAATCCCGGTCAATAAAGCGCACATGCCCAACTCCGGCCCGGACCATATGGTTGGCTAAAACGGTGCCCAAGGCACCCATGCCCACAATGAGCACCCGGCTTTCTCCCAAGCGCCTTTGACCTTCTTCTCCAATGGGAGCAAACAAAACTTGCCGTGAATATCTGGATTGCTTCAGCTCTTCCTTCATGTTCAACGCCTCCGTGTTTGCCATTAGCCTCCGCTGACGGGGGGAATGACGGCGACCTGGTCACCATCGTTCACAACAGCCGAATCATCCGCAAACTCCTCATTAACCGCAATCATGGCCAGCTGTATGTCAGCAGCCAGCTCGGGGTAGGTGTCAGCCAGCCATTGTTTTAATTCTCCTACGGTAATCCTTGTTTGTTCACAAGTAATCGTCTCCCGGCCCGCTTTTTCCCTGATGCCGGCAAATAATAGAACATTAATCATCGTCCAATCCCTCCGGTTTCCCGCTAGGATAGGCCACTCTTTCCAGCTGGTCTCCAATCCAGGCTTCCCCATCTTCCCAAAACTCTTTCTTCCAGATGGGGACAATCTCCTTAATGCGCTCGATGGCATAGCGGGAGGCCTCGTATGAATCGGCTCTGTGCGGGGTGGAGACCGCAATGACCACAGCGATATCCGAGATTTCCAGACGGCCGATCCGATGGGTGATGGCCACGCGGGCCTCCGGCCAACGCTGTATAATTTCCTGTCCAATTTTGTACAGCTGCTTTTCCGCCATGGACACATAGGCTTCATATTCCAGGTACAATGTTTTACGTCCCTTGGTGATCTCCCTGACCGTACCAATAAACGTATTAATGGCCCCGGCATGGGGATGGATCACTTTTGAGACTACTTTTTCAACAGAAATGGGCGCCCGCACTACTTTAAAATGGTCATAGACGAGCTGACTCATTGTGCATCCCCTCCTCTTCCAACCACATGACCTGCACCTGCTCCCCACGGTTCAATCTCTTCCCTCCTGGAATGACAAGCATGCTGTTTGCCTCAAGCAATCCGGAAATAATCCCAGATTTGTCCAGACCTACAGGTTGAACCACTGCTTTTCCGTTGTGGAATTCTGTTCGGGCCCGCATCAAACGGGTAAATGAGTTTGTTGTCGTGATATCAACATCCAAGGTGGCCGAGATGCGGGGCAAATGCAACGCTTGTGCCCCTAAAACCCGCTTTAGGACTGGGCGGACAAACAGTTCAACACCGACAAAACAAGCAGCTGGATTACCTGACAGACCAAAAATCCATTTCTCCCCTTTTTTGGCCACCGTGGTCACGCTTCCGGGCCGCATAGCAACCTTATTAAACAGCAGATCGGCGTTCAGGCGTTCAATCAAAGATTGAACAAAATCGTAGTCTCCCACCGCGGCCCCTCCGGTGGTAATGACAAAATCCACTTCCTCCAGCGCTTTGGTCACAGCATGGTAGCATGCTTCAAAATGATCTGCTAAAATGCCCAGCGTTTTGGGCACTGCCCCCAAACGTCTCAGCTGGCTTTCCACCATATATGAGTTACTATTGCGAATCTTACCCGGGACAAGTGGTGCATCGACAGGTAAAAGTTCTGAACCTGTAGCCAGTACCGCAACCACCGGCTGCTGGTAAACCTTCACACGGTGATAACCGAAAGTGGCCAATACCGCTTTCTCTCCCGGCCCAATACGCCGTCCGGACCGGGCCAAAACAGTCCCTTCTGCCATATCTTCTCCCCTGTGAGAAATATGGGTGCCAGGTGCAACTGGCGTGGTCACTTCGATGTATGGGCCTTGATCATCCTTGTCTTCCCGCACATCCTCCAACATCAACACCGCATCAGCCCCAGGGGGAATGGCAGCCCCCGTCATGATCCGCATAGCCGTACCGGGCTGGAGCCGGCCCTTGGCCTGCTCTCCAGCAGCAATCGTTTCAGTTACCCTTAAGGTTTGCGGGGCATCTGGATGAGCTTGTGCCGTATCGCTAGCCCTGACTGCAAATCCGTCATACATGGAACGGTCAAACATAGGTACAGGATGATCTGCGATGATATCCTCGGCCAAATAACGGAAATCAGCCTTTTCCAATAATATCGTTTCTGTATCACCCAGTGTAGAGCTGGCCACAACACGTTCAATGGCCTCATCAATCGTGATCGGTTTGCGTACACTTTTCATGAATACTTCTCCTCCACAGTTTCCACTATGTTTATGGTACATGATCCCCTTCCCCTTGACAAACAATCTGTTCTTCTTCTGTCACAATCATGTGCACAGGCTGGTCAAAAGTTTCTCTGGGCAAGGGAAAAGGAAGCACTTGAAACTGAAAAGCGAGGCTGACCCTGCTAATATCCGCAGGCAAAACTCCCAGCAAGCGGTCATAATAGCCGCCCCCATAGCCGATCCGGTACCCCTGCTTGTCAAAAGCAAGCCCAGGTACAATCAGACACTGTAAGTGCGCAAAGTCCAGAGCTGCACATCGCTTTGGATCCGGTTCGGGAATGCCGTAATAAACCACTTCCAGATCATGAAACGAATCCACCCTATAGAAAGTTAACTTCCGTGTGCGGGGATTACACTTGGGAAGATAGATGGCCTTGCCCTGCCGCCAGCCTTCCTCTATCAGAGGCACGGTGTCCACTTCTTTGTTCACCGAATGATAAACGGCCACATGCTGGGCTTGTTGCCATACTGCATGATTGATTAATCGTTCTCTGATCCGGGCTGATCTTATTTTCCATTCCTGATCGGTCAACTGGTCTTTTAACACCGTGATACGCTGGCGAATCTCCCGTTTGGATAGATTGCTTACTTTACTGGTGTCTTCGTGGTGATCAGACAAAAGGTTTACCTCCTTTTTTCCCCAATCAGACTTTCCCACCCCAGCAGTCACAAACTCAAGCTGAAGTCCATATACTGCAATTAAGTTAAAGCTTTGGTTCCGGTTTAACAACGCAAGTCCAGATCCGCTTCAGAGTGGGCATTATCGCCGCACCAACCCCAGAAAAAAAGGCACAACGGCTTGAACAAAAAAGAGAGTGGTGCGTCCACTCTCTTTTTCCTATTTGTTGGACAGGCGCAACTGATACAAGCGGTACATATGTTTCACGATCACTTTGGATACAGCGTAAATGGGGACGGCCAAAATCAAACCAATGATCCCGGCCAGACTGCCTGCCACCAACAATAACAAGATGATCGTCAGCGGATGAACGTCCAGGACGCGTCCCATCACCTGCGGGGAGATAAAGTTAGATTCAATTTGCTGGGCAATGACCACCACGATAATCACCTTCAGCATCATCAATGGTGATTCGATCAAACCGACAATCATAGCCGGAAACGTGCCAATGAACGGACCAACAAAGGGAATCACATTGGTGAACATGGCCACCAAGGCCAAAATCAAGGAGTATTCGAGGCCAATGACCAAATAGCCGATATAAACCATGATGCCGACGCATGAACTGACAATCACCTGTCCCAAGACATAGGTGCTTAAAGCTTTGTTCATACCAGAAAGAATCGTTTGGGCCTCACCCCGTTTACTTTCCGGCAGAAGCCTTATAATCCCCTCGGGAAAACGGTGTCCGTCTTTAAGCATATAAAACAAGATAAACGGAACGATGACCAATGTAAGAATAAAACTGGTGATCCCACCGATAATATTAGTCAAGTTTTGCCCAATCGCACTCATCAGCTGCTGAATATAAACTGTGGCCTGCTCAATCCAGTCATTCACAAAATCAGGAAAACTGGCCTGGTTGGCCTGAAAGTAGAGCCATTGCCGCCACAAAAGCTCGGCGATGCGGGGGGCAGTTTCAATCAGGCGGTTCATTTGGTGCTGGATAACAGGCCCCACAGCCACACTTAACCCCACCAGCGCCCCAGCTAAGGCGATATACATCAGCAGAATGGCCAGCACACGGTTAATGCGGTGTTCAACCATAAAATCGATTATCGGTTTCAGCACATAAAATAAAACACCGGCCAGCAAAAACGGCATCAGCAAGGTCTGAAAAGCAACCTTAATGGGGGTAAAAATAAATGAAACCTGACTGGCCAGCCAAATACTGGCCAGAACTAAGATGACGCCATAACAAAAAGTGAAAAATTTATGTTTTGGCATCTCTCCACTCCTCTGTGCTGTCATAAGTTTGTTTTAAAATATATGTTTATCTTAACCGCCGATGTGATACATTTCCACCTTTTTACGCTTCAAGGCATTCGTGTTCTGAAGGCGCTCTTCCGAGTAGCGGTCCTTCCGCTTGTGCCACACATCAACAATACGCTTCTTCAGCTGTTCATCAGTTTCACCCTGGCGTAATGGGGTGCGCAAGTCGGTGCCTGCTGTGGCAAACAGGCAGGTATACAAGGCGCCTTCTGCTGACAGCCGGGCCCGTGTACAGGTGGAACAAAAGGCTTCGGTCACTGAAGAAATAAAGCCGATTTCTGTATCTGTTCCTTTATAACGGTACCGTGAGGCCACCTCTCCATAGTAATTGGGATCAACGGGTTCGATAGGCATCTCGGTATTAATCATCTTGACGATCTCCCGGCTGGGGACTACATGCTCCAGCCGCCAACCGTTGGAGTTGCCCACATCCATAAATTCAATAAAACGCAAAATATGGCCTTTTTCTCGAAAGTAGCGAGCCATGGGCAGAATATCCTGATCATTGACCCCTCTCTGCACGACCATATTAATTTTAATGCCCAAGCCAGCCTCCTCAGCTGCTTCTATCCCTTTCAACACATCACGCACCTTAAATCCGCGGCCGTTGATTTTCCCGAAACGTTCATCGTCCAAGCTGTCCAAGCTGACGGTCACTCTGTTTAATCCTGCTGCTTTAAGTTGAGTGGCAAATTTGGGCAACAAGGAACCGTTGGTGGTTAGGGCAATATCTTCAATGCCCTCTAACTTTCTGATCATGCCGATTAAGGTGGGGAGCTCCCTTCTCAGCAATGGTTCTCCACCAGTAATACGAATCTTTTTGACACCTAAAGAGGCAAAAATACGCACCAGGCGGGTCATTTCTTCAAACGTCAACAGCTTTTCCTGTGGGAGAAACGGATAATCTGGACCAAAAATTTCCTCTGGCATACAATATCTGCACCGGAAATTACATTTGTCAGTCACTGAAATACGTAAGTCTCTTAATGGCCGTTTTAGCCGGTCCAACACATGTTCAGGGCCTTTCCCCGTCATTGTTAACACTCTCCCACCTTGATAATCTTATTATTTAAGCATACCAAACATGATCTGTTTTCGAAAGGGTTGGCTATAAAAGGGGAATTAATTGACCAATATCTTTAACTTTATAACCGCCCAATTGCTCGATTTGGATCTTAAACGCCTCAGAAACCATGACGTCCAATAACAGTTGTCCTCCTTCACTTTCGTAAAACTCACGGGACATCAGCAAGTCGTAAGATTCATCAGCTACTGGAACAAAATCCAAGTCCAATGCTTTGGCAGCTGAGTAGATACCCAATCCCACATCAGCCGTTCCTTCCTTGACCGCAGCTGCTACATTAAGATGGGAGAACATTTCACGCCCGTAGCCACGCACATCATCAGAAGACAAATCATGCTCTGCCAGGAGTGCATCAAACAGAATTCTGGTTCCCGCTCCCCTTTGCCGGTTCACGTAAAGCAGGTTTTGTTCAACAATATCACGGACAGAGTGGATATGATGGGGATTGCCTTTGGGTACGATCCACCCTTGCTCACGCTGCAAAAAGCGAACCAGTACCACATCCTGATCTTTTAGATAACGTCTGACAAATGGGACGTTGTACATACCGCTCTGTTCATCCAGGAGATGAATACCTGCCACATGGGCTTCCCCTTTCTTAATGGCCATCAACCCGGCCATGCTGCCAGTATGAGAGGAGATAATTTGCCTGTCCTGATCACGTTCCTTAATTAACGAAGATAACAAATCAATAGACAAATCATGACTGCCACTAAACAAAATCGATTTGCGGATGGTTTCCACAGGCTTGTAAAGTTCCAAGGTCACTTTTTCTCCCTGTTCATAGCCCAGGCTTTCAGAAGGAATTATCAGCAAACCGTCCGCTCGGACCAGAGACATGGTCACCCCCGCAGCCCTTGTCAGGGGGTTGGCAATATATTTGCCATTCACGTAGCCGATGTTCATACGGACAAAGTCTTCTGAACCCATAGTGGACACAAGACGTCTGCCCAAGGTAACGTCCAGTTTTGCCCTACTGGGGACAGTCAAACCTAAGTACTGACAAATGAGCGGTTGGACAAACCATTCCAACGTCAGGTAAGCAGAAACTGGATAGCCAGGCAAACCGATCACAGGGGTATCTCCTACTTTGCCTAGCACCACAGGCTTGCCAGGTCGGGTGGCCACACCATGCGTGAATACCTCACCCAGCTCAGAGATGAGATGCACGGTATAATCTTCAGAACCTGCTGAAGATCCGGCATTAAGTACAACAATATCGGATGTTTCTGCACATTCCAAAATAGCAGCCTTGATCTGTTCCGGATCATCTTTGACAATCCCATAATAGCGGGGTGAACCTCCCCATTGTTCGATATAGCCGGCGAAAACGGTGCCATTAAACTCAATGATTTGGCCTGGTGTCACATCAACGGTTGGCTGAACCAGTTCACTTCCCGTGGGAATAATGGAAACCACAGGTTTTTTGACCACAGGTACAGAAAGGATGCCGCCAGCCAACAATGCCCCTTGATCAACAGGACGGATCACGTGACCCTGCGGCAGCAGCATCTCCCCGCTGACCACATCTTCCCCAACAGGACGGATATGTTGCCAGGGCGTGGCTGGTTCGATAATTTCGACCCTGCCCTCAGCCAGCTCCCGGACGTGTTCAATCATAATCACGGCATTATAACCTGCTGGAATTGGATCACCAGTGTCCACATACTCAAATGATTCTCCCTGAACCAACTGCTTGGGGCGTTGTTCATGGGCACCGAATGTCTCTTCAGCCCTGACCGCAATGCCATCCATGGCTGAAGCATGATAATGGGGCATGGACAAGTGGGCATAGATGGGCTCAGCTGTCACTCTGCCTAATGCCTTGATGGTCGGTACCCATTCCACTTCCCGCGGGGTCCTAAAATGATGAAGTAGCTGCCTGAGTGCCTCTTTTCTGGGCACATCTTCTAAATATATAGTCCGTTCCATTTTGTTGCTGCTCACCGTTTTCCCCTCCTTGCTTTGTTGTTAACCGGTCCGTTAGCGCAATAACAAAACCGGAACCCATTCCCCTTGCCGTACACCTTCTTTAACTGAAGCAATTTCAACTACACCGTCACTGGCAACCAGGGTGGAAATCAGGCCTGATTTACCCAACACAGGCTCAGCCCACCATTCCCCTTCCCGCTCAACCAGACGAACACGAATGTAATCGGAACGCCCTGGGCTGGAGGCAATATTTTGGGTGATGCGGGCTTCAATCCGACGGGGGATGTTGTGCTCTGTTTCACCTTGTAATCGGCCCATAGCTGTCTGCCCGAATAAAAGAAAAATCAACATCGCCGAGGCCGGATGTCCCGGTAATCCCAGCACAGGCTTGTTGCCAGCCATACTGAAAATCGTAGGTTTTCCCGGTTTAATGGATACACCGTGCACCAACACACCGGGGTCACCCAGGGATTGGATCACTTCAGTGGTGTAATCTTTTGCTCCCACAGAACTGCCACCGGAAAGGACCAGAAAATCCACCTGTTCAAATAAGCGTTGTGCTGTCCATTTAAATGTCTCATACTCATCAGGTACAATGCCTCCTAAAATAACCTCCCCGCCCCACTCTTCTACTAGGGCAGCAATGGTCAGCTGGTTGATATCCCTCACTTGTCCCACTTGCAATCTCTTTGTTTGGAAAGGGACAATTTCATCTCCCGAGGATAAATACCCAACCCGTATCGGACGGTAGACAGTCACTTCCGTGATCCCCAGTGAAGCGAGGGCACCCAGTTCTTGAGCCCGCAAACGGGTACCTTTAGCCAGCAGTTTATCCCCTTGGCGGATATCTTCACCCTTTTGAATCACATTTTCCATGGGCGCAACTTGCCGGTATGTATTTAACAGACCATCCATATTTTCACAGTATTCCACCATAATGACACTGTCACTTCCAGGCGGAAGCATTCCTCCCGTAGGAATAGCCATCGCTTGCCCGCCTTGCAGGCGTTGCGTGACCTCTTCTCCCATCTCAATCTCCCCGACGACCTCCAAAAATTGGGGGGTTGATTCACTAGAGCCGTATGTGTCCTGTGCTTTTACTGCATAGCCATCCACAGTGGAACGGTCAAAACCAGGGACATCTTCTGGAGCAATAATATCTTCCGCCAAAACATGACCCCTAGCCTCCGGAAGGGGCAGGGTTACTGTTGCATTGATCGGAGCGACGTGTTGCTTGATAATGGCCAAGGTTTCTTCTACCGATTTCACATTGTAAAATTGCATCGTGATCCCCCCTGGTTCTAACTTCGATAATGAGACAGACAATTCCTTCTTGTCTTCTCCCTTTTCTTCATCAATAATAATAACAAAGGATGATGATGCCCCTGCACAGTGAGGTGAAAACAAATGAAGATTAAAGTATTTGCCAACTTTCGGGACATTTGCGGAGGAAAAAGTGTAACCATAAACCTTTCCCCGCCGCAAACGGTTGAGTCTGTTCTAGATGCCCTGATTGCCCAGTTTCCGGCCATGCAAGAGGAGTTGTTCACGGAACACAAAACACTTAAGCCTTTGGTCCATGTCTTTGTCAACGGCCAAAATATTATCCATCTCAACGGGCTTGAGACAAAAGTAGCTGCCAACGATGAAATTGCCCTGTTTCCTCCTGTTGCCGGAGGGTAAACCTATGCACCATGAACAGGCGATGCATACAGAGCAACTGGAGATAAGAGGTGTTAACCGGCGGGATATCCTGCGTTATCTGTCCGAGCTGGGCGGTCAAATCTGTACGGAGTCTCTTGCTTCCACAACCGTTTTCCAGCATCCAAACTGGGAATGTCATGTGTCTCGAGAAGAGTTCTTCATTTTTCTGCAATCTCAGGTGCCCAAAGTCCACGTCCGGTTTTTATCCTCAAATCAGCACAAATTGGAAGAGATTGTTGAAGCATTCCGCTTGAAAACATTTCGTGCTGGCGGATGATCCGATCTCTTGGACGGTGCTTCCTCCTGCCAACCGTTTTCCACGCTCAGGGGGTGGTGAAAGCCCTCTGCCAGTACCCGGCAGAGGGCTTTTATGCGGCCTAAGCACCAACCGCTTCATTAATGCCCAGCTCTTGCAGTTTTTCCTTGGTGACCACACCTTTTTCCCAGCCGCGCACCTGATAGTATTCATTCAGCATCACATCCAAATGGCTGACAGCTCCTTTGGAGCCTCCTCCGGCTGGTTCCTGCAAAAAGCGTTTCGGCAAGAAATCGTCTTCATAACCAAACCCGGCCAAATTGTTAAAATAACGCTCCAGATTGTAAACCCGTTCCCCAATTCTCATGATATCCTCGCCATTCAAATCAATACCGACCACAGCCGTATATTGTTGGGCATATAAGTCCGCATTCTCAGAGAAAGCGGAGAACTTGCATAAATCAAGTGAGTCAGAGAAAGCATGGAGATCCTGGAAGATTTTCAGCAGTTCACCTTTCCCCTCCGGCTTTAAGCGGTCCGTCGGTTCGGGAATGCCGGCAATTTCACTGGCTACCGTGTATCCGCGCAAATGACAGGCTCCGCGGTTGCTGGTGGCATAACCCAGACCAATACCTTGGATACCCCGGGGATCATATGCTGGAATAGCCTGGTTTTTGACAACCATGGCAATATCGGGATCCCCGAAGTGCTTCGCTGCCCGTGCTGTACCGTTAGCCAACACATCCCCAAAACCTTCCCGGCGGGCAAGCTTTTCAGTCAAGGCAATCATGGTGTCCACATCCCCCCAGAGGATAGGCTCCTGATGCAATCCTTTCTCATAAGCCTCCATGGCTGTGGACAACGTATTGCCCAGTTCAATGGTATCCAGGCCATATTCATTACAGAGGTCGATCAGATAAGCTACCGCTTCTTTGTTTGACGTGCCGCAATTAGGTCCCAAAGCCCAAGCAGATTCGTATTCAAAGCTTTCCACTCTTGTTTTATATGGCCCTTCTTTGACTTCCACTTCGATCTTACAGGCCACAGGACAGGCATGACAGGTGGGATCACTGACTAAGAGCTCATTGCGAACCGTCTCCCCGCTGATCTCATCGGCTGTTTCAAAATAGGTTTCCTTTGAGTTCTTAGCAGGAAGTGCCCCTACTTCATTAATAATATTCATTAATACGTTCGTTCCATAAACGGACAATCCGCCCTTTTTGGGGGCTGTTAAGGCGCCCTCCATAATGGCTGCCAGCCCTGCTTTGACCGCTTGGGAATATTCATCAGGCCGTGCTGGTTCGGGCATATTACCTTTTTGAGCTGCTTTGATGACGATCGCTTTGAGGTTTTTGGAGCCGGCGACTGCTCCTGTGCCTCCCCGTCCGGCAGACCGGTCATCTTCATTAATAAAATTGGCAAACAGCACCTGGTTTTCTCCAGCCTGACCGATGGCCATCACCGAGACATCTTTGCCATATTGATCACGCATATATTGGACTGTCGCCCGTGTGCCCTGTCCCCACAAATGGGAAGCATCTCTCAATTCCGCTTGGCCATTTTCCACATACAGATAAACAGGCTTGTCACTCTTTCCTGTGAAAATGAGGTTATCAAACCCAGCCCATTTTAACCTGGCCGCCGTCCATCCCCCCATATGTGAGTCTGTCACTGTCCCTGTCAAGGGTGAGCGGGTCACAACACATAAACGTCCGCTCATATTGATTCTGGTTCCGGTCAAAGGCCCTGTCATCACACATAACATGTTATCCGGTGAGAGCGGGTCTACTTTGTAAATCTGGTGGTCAAAAAGATATTTTACCCCCAGCCCCCGGGCTCCCACGTACTTCAGCAGATCTTCTTCCTTAGGCTTCCGGTACTCCACAGTACCTGCAGTCAAATCGACCCACGCTTCCTTATGGCGGTAACCTCCTAATGTCACTTTTAATCAACCTCCTTTTTAAAGTGTGCTGAACAGAGCCACAAGCCCCTGTTCATCATTGATATTCGACATGCAAACGCTTAAATCCTGTCAATTGCCAAAATTTTTTCTTCGATATTGGAAGACATTCGGTGATATGATATGCTCATATTACAGCTTACGTCACTAAGTCGGTCATTAGACCTTGCGGAGTGGATTCAGGTGTACACAGTCAAGAGTCGCCTAAAGGAACAAGCGTCGTTAAAGAACAAAAAAGCAGCTATTATCGGGGTCGGTGCCCTGGGGTCGGTAACAGCCCAGCATCTGCTCAGACTGGGCATTGGTGAGCTGCGCCTTATTGACCGCGACATTGTGGAATTGACTAATCTCGGGCGGCAAGTGTTGTATACTGAAGCCGATGCCCACAGCCGCTTACCCAAAGCGATTGCCGCTCAAAAAAGGCTGCAAGCCATCAATTCCTCCGTCCGGATCTCTGCCCATGTGCAGGATGCCAATCCTGCTACCATTGAAGAGCTGGTTAAAGGCTGTGATCTGATCTTGGACGGCACCGATAATATGCGCACCCGCTTTTTGATCAACGATGTCAGTGTGAAGTTAAACATTCCTTGGATATATGGAGGCGCTGTGGCCTCCAGAGGAGTGGTCGCCTGCTTCCTCCCAGGGCGCACTCCCTGTTTGCGCTGCATGTTTCATGAACCTGATGAACTGCATGGTCAAACCTGTGATACCATTGGGGTATTGGGTCCCCTTGTACATATCGTTGGTTCGTATCAAGTCCTTTTAGCTTACCACCTGTTAACCGGAAATGAAGAAGCTTGTCTGTCATCATTGAAACATATTGATCTGTGGCACCATGATGTAGATGAATTGCCCCGTGTGTTTCATCCGTCCTGTCCGTGTTGCCAAAAAGGGAAGTATCACTTTCTTGACGAAAACATACAAGAGTCGCTTATCGTCCAGCTATGTGGTCGCAACAGCATCCAAATCACACCGCAACAACCTGTCCACCTCTCCTTTGATGTGTGGATGAAGCGCTGGAAACAGTTGGGGGAGGCTAAACAAACAGCTTATTATGTACAGCTTTATTATGACGGGTACCGTATTGTCGTTTTTCGTGATGGGCGTCTATTGCTGGAGGGCGTCAATAACCCAGAGCAGGCCAAACAATTGTATGCCAAGTTGATTGGTGCCTAATCATTTAAAGAGCCCCAGTTTTCAACTGAGGCTCTTTATCCATATTTATAAAGTTTAGCGGTAAAAATGAATCGTTATTGGTATTGACCGCTCATCTGTTGCTGAGCCATACGAACGAGGCGTTTGGTAATTTCACCACCGACAGAACCGTTGGCACGAGAAGTGGTCTCAGCACCCAATTGTACGCCAAACTCCTGAGCAATTTCGTATTTCATTTGATCAAGGGCTTGCTGCACACCAGGTACGAGAAGCTGGTTGTTGTTATTGCTTCTGTTTTGAGCCATGTGATATTCCTCCTTTTAAGATAGTAAGATAGTGATGGGATTTTTACTTTGTGTCGTGAGCAACAATTTTATACGGGCATAACGCCGGTAATTAATTCCGTTTAATATAAAAAAACCGCATATTAAACGTCAAATGATGATAACAACCCACCGTTCAACGTTTAACATACGGTCCGACAACATCACATATGTATGGAGGCGGCACCCGGATTCGAACCGGGGATAAAGGTTTTGCAGACCTCTGCCTTACCACTTGGCTATGCCGCCTTGATCATAATGGCTGGGCTGGCTGGATTCGAACCAGCGCATCACGGGGCCAAAACCCGTTGCCTTACCACTTGGCTACAGCCCAGTATTGAAAAATATGGGGCGACTGATGGGATTCGAACCCACGAATGCCGGAGCCACAATCCGGTGCGTTAACCACTTCGCCACAGCCGCCACATTATCAGCTTTGAAGATGGTGGAGGGGGACGGATTCGAACCGCCGAACCCAGAGGGAGCAGATTTACAGTCTGCCGCGTTTGGCCACTTCGCTACCCCTCCATAGTTTAGCTTCTCCGTTTAGACGCTAAAAAAGAGCAACACAGTGCGTGCCTCTCTTTAGGTACAAATGTAAATATTTAATTGTTCATTGTAGACGCAGATGCGCTCATTTAGTGGTTGCGGGGGCAGGATTTGAACCTGCGACCTTCGGGTTATGAGCCCGACGAGCTACCAGACTGCTCCACCCCGCGTCAAATAATGTTGTTCGCATTTAAATAGTATACAACGAATTAATCGAAATGTCAAGATAGCAAACAAGTATACAATAAGTGGCGGAGAAGGAGGGATTTGAACCCTCGCGTGCCTGACGGCACCTACTCCCTTAGCAGGGGAGCCCCTTCAGCCACTTGGGTACTTCTCCGCATAAACAAACTTCGACCGATGCACTACTTAATATAACATCTTCCCTAGTGTTTATCAACCCCTGAGTGGATGTCTAAATTTTGTCTAAACATACAAAAGCATAAAGGTCAAATCAAACCCTTACCCAAAGTAGCTAAGGTCTTTTGTCTTTGTCCTGAACGTCTAAAATGGGGGGTCTTGTCTTTTTTAACGGTACAGGGGTACGTACTAACACTTCATACATTCCCTGCAAATTAAAAGGAATCAGCGGCCATAAATAAGGAACATTTAAAGTTTTGGTGGAGGCCAGCAAGATGACCCAGAAACCGACAGCTAAAATAAAGCCATACAAGCCAAAAATAGCTCCAGCCATTAAAAAGATAATGCGAAAGATTCGATTGGCCAAACTTAATTCATAACTGGGCGTGGCATAAGTGCCCATCACAGCAATGGCCAAGTATAAAATCACCTCATTGGTAAATAATCCTACTTTGACGGCCACTTCTCCAATTAAAATGGCAGCCACTAACCCCAAAGCAGTGGCTAACGCACTAGGGGTGTGAATGGCAGCCATCCGTAATATTTCTGTCCCAATTTCAGCTAAGAAGAACTGCCAGAATAAGGAAATCGGACCAACATCATCAACCCCGATAAACTCCCAACGCTCCGGCAGCAAGCGGGGATTGGCAGCCAGAATGTACCACAGGGGCAGCACAAACAAGGAGGCAAACATGGCACTAAAACGGATCCAGCGCAAAAAAGCACCGACCACAGGCTTTTGACGGTATTCTTCAGCATGCTGAAGATGATGCCAAAATGTACTTGGACAAATTAAAACACTAGGTGAACCATCCACAATAATCAAAACATGCCCTTCCAACAAATGAACGGCCGAGGTATCCGCCCGTTCCGTAAAGCGGACCAGAGGATAAGGATTCATGTTGCGGCCGAAGATAAACTCTTCAATTGTTTTTTCAGCCATACTTAATCCGTCAATATCAATTTCATCCAATTTTTGATCAATCAGCTTGACCAGGTCAGGATCGGCAATACTGTCCATATAAGCCAGTACCACATCAGTTTTGGACCGTTTGCCTACCTGCTTATACCTCATCACCAACGAGCGGTCACGTATCCGGCGCCGGATGAGCGCTGTATTAAACACTAAGGTTTCCACAAAGCCGTCCCGCGGCCCCCGAACCACCCGTTCAATATCAGGCTCTTCCGGCGAACGACTGGGATACTCCCTAATATCAATTAAAATGACTTCTTTTGCACCTTCAACGATCAAAGCAGCCTGCCCCGACAAGACCTGGGTAATCACTTCTTCCAAATCTTCCGTGGTTTCAATTTCAATATAAGGGATTAGGCTGCGTGTCAAGGCTTCAATGGGATTAGTACGCAAATCCCGTGGTGCAAAGGCATTTATATGGCGCATGATATTAACCATGACATCATCCTTAGCAAAACCGTCCACAAAAAAAAGGCCAAACTTTAAGCCTGCATATTCAAGTTTATGATGGATCACATCGAAGCTTTTTTCAATGCGAAGCTCCTGTTGCAAGTAGGTAATATTATCTTCAAATGTTTCTGAAACAGGAACCTGCTGAGCCGGGGCCATATTTCACTCTCCTTCCTCCTTTTTTAATTAGTATGGAGGAAAGTGAAACATTGTATGTAAAATAAATAAACCATCCTTGTCCCGGTCCCATCATCAATATTCCCAGAACAAGAATGGCTGCCTTTTAAATTGTACTTTGGATGGTGCCTGAGCACATTAATATTTTTTAAGGAGCCATTTAAGCGGCAGGATTGAAACAAGAATAATCAGCAATGCCGCTGGTGCAGCCAAATGGTAAATCGCTTCTCTTGCTTCTACCCACACCCGCACAGCCAATGTATCAAACCCAGGCGGACGCAAGAGCAAGGTGGCTGGAAGTTCTTTAATAGAACTGACGAAAACTAGAGCCCCGCCCGCTAAAATACCGGGCATCACTAACGGCAGGATCACTGTAAATAACACTTTCCATGGTGTTTGTCCTAAGCTGCGGGCCGCTTCATCCACCCGGGGTGATACAAGACTTAGCGAAGCTTCACCCGACTGCAGAGCCTGGGGCAGAAAGCGGATAAAATAGGCAATCACCACCAGGAAGAAAGTATTGTACAGCCAGGTGATATATTGGTTAAAAATGAAGACGATCCCCAAAGCGACAATCACCCCTGGAAGGGCATACCCTGCATAAGCCAGCTTATCAATGACTTTACTTATGACAGAGGGATAGCGTGACTTTAGGTAGATAACAGGTAAGGCAAACAGCATGGAGATCAAGGCCGCCAAGCCAGCCACTTTGACACTGTTAAAGACATAACCCCAGAAACGGGTATCCAAAGCACCCATGCGTATGCCAATGTTGGACCAATAAATGAGAACGATCAAGGGCAACGCCACAGAAAGAAAAAAGACGAGTGCAACATACAGCAAAGCAGGAATTGTCCAGCGTCCCAAGGGGAGCAACTCCGGTTCCCGGTAAGAGTTGCTCGTTTGATAATATTTCTGCTTTGATCTGGTTTTGGACTCAACCCATAAAATAATCAAGGTTAAGACGATTAAGACCAGACTAAGCACACTGGCCGAAATACGGTCATAACTGCCCATCTGATAATAAATAGCGGATGTAAAGGTGTTGTAACGCAACATGGCAATAGCCCCGAAGTCAGATAAAACATATAACGATACCAAAATTGCCCCAGCCCCGATGGCTGGACGCAAAAAAGGCAAGTTCACTTTCCAGAAAATTTGGCGGGTGGTTAACCCTTGGGAGCGGGCCATATCTTCAAAGTTCCGGTTCATTTTCCTCAGGGCTGCACTGGCGATAAGGAAAACATAAGGGTAAGTAAACATGGTCAGAGCGAAAAAAACACCCCAAAAGCTGTATATATTGAGCGGAAATTCAATATGGGCCAGCCAGGGCTGTTCCGTCCACCATCTGTATAACCAACCTCTGGGACCAAGAATGATCACATAGGTCATTGCTCCTACATAAGGGGGAATGACAAGGGGCAAGGCAAGCAGCCACTGCCACGTCCGCCTGCCAGGCAACTGGCAACGGTTAACAAGCCAGGCTAAAGACACACCTATGATCAAGGTAGCCGTTGTGACCGCAACGGTTAAAAGCAATGTGTTTTGTAACAGCTCCGGGATACGGGAATCCAGGAGGCGCATCCAACGGTCCGTACCGGCAAAAAGGGAGCGCCAGATCACATAAAAAATAGGTACCCCCATCACAAAGGCTGTGATCAGACCCAAACCAAGCAGATAAAAATCTGGTGGATTGCCGTTCCACACCCTGCGCCAATAAAACCTGACTAAATGGAACAGGGTTCGGGACGATTGTACCCGAACCTCGTGTTCTTGTTTATTCAGCTGTTTATCTCTAAAACCCTGTTGCCGGTCTAGTTTCATCAGCAAGGCTCCTACTTCATAATGTGGACAAGTTAATATTCCACTTCTTATTGTAAATGATTGTAGACCAATCGTCTATGCACAATTCCTTACAAGGCCAAGTTGTTATGCCCTGCTTAACGCAGCTCCAGGTCCAGTCCCGATTCTTCAATAAGGGCTTTGGTATCCTCCCATACTTTGCCAAGTTCACGCAAAGGCATATCCATCACTTTGTAGTCGGAAATACGGGCGGCTTCTTCACGAGCTTCAATGTTGGGATTAAGCGGCACCTCCATAGACTCATAGGAGAATTCTCTCTGACCTTCATCAGTAAGTAACCATTCAATAAAGGCTTTAGCATTGTCCGGATTAGGACCGCCTTTAATTAAGGCAACCCCTGCAGCGTTAACAAATACGCCCATTTCTCCTTCACCTTGGTCGGGATAAATAAAGCCGACGTTGTTATCTGCTGGTTCATTTAATTGTTGATGGTAATAGTAATTGTTAACCAAACCGAACTTAAATTCTCCAGCACCAACTGCCTTGCGGATATCTCCGTGCCCTTCGGTAATGGCGCCAGCATTATCTTTCACTTTAGACAACCATTCTTTTGTTTTTTCATCGCCCCACTCATTACGCAGAGCAGACACATGAGCGACCATAGATCCATTGCCACCGCGAGTGATCATAAACTGCCCTTCCCATTTGGGATCGGCCAGCTCTTCGATTGTTTTGGGCATCTCTTCCTCACTGATTAAATCTTTGTTATAAATAAAACCGCGGGAACGGGCAGACAATCCAATCCAGGAGTTATCTTCAGCACGGAACTTTTCATCAATGGTTTCTGCTCCCTCAGGATTCCAGCCTTCCAAAAGGCCTTGCAAACGAAGATGCTCCATAGCACCAATATCATTAGAAATAAACACATCAGCTTGTACATTATTGGCCTCTTCAATAATTCTATTTACCGATGCTTCTTCACCATGCAAAGCCTTGACCGTAATGCCTGTTTCTTCAGCAAATTTATCCAAGAGCGGCTGGACAAAGTTTTCGTTACGGGCAGAGTAAACAACAAGCTCACCTGAAAATGCTGTCCCCTCCTCGTTGTTTTCTTCAGCAGCTTCTTGCTGACCTTCTTCAGACTGCGGTGCCTCTGGTTCAGCATCATCCGTTTGACCGCAAGCAGCTAAGGCAAAAATCAGTGATAATGCCATTAGTGCAAATAAAAACGGTTTAATGCGATGTTTCATACTTTTTCCCCCTTATTGTTATGTATTCATAATGAGATTCATTCTCATCACAACTCCAATTATATTGCGAGTGAGAATCACTGTCAACAACTTTTTATGCTAAAAAAATGACGTGCCCTGAACTCGACACGCAGTAAGAAAAGAAGACTATTTGCATATTTACTTATTTACCGGTTTCGGCAAAACGTTTGATACGCTCTCCAATTTCATCCCGTACACGGCGGAACACCGCCCATTTTTCTTCTTCTGTACCTTCTGCTTTAGCCGGATCATCAAAGCCCCAGTGCCAGCGGTTTTTGCCTGGCGGCGTTGTGGGACAGACATCATTGGCATGTCCACATAGCGTAATGATGTAATCTGCTTTATTCAAAAGTTCAGGATCAATCACATCAGAGGTTTGATCACTAATATCAATCCCAACCTCTTTCATCGCTTCAACTGCTTTTGGATTGACGCCGTGGGCTTCAATCCCGGCCGAATACACCTCAAAGCGGTCACCGAGATATTTTTTGGCCCACCCTTCTGCCATTTGGCTGCGGCAGGAGTTTCCCGTACATAAAAAGTAAATAATTGGCTTTTGATCAGACACGTGCTCCAACTCCTTTTTAAAGTTTTTCCACATAAAGTAAATATGAGGTAACGTCAATCATATCTCATGCTGACAGGGGGGTTCACCCCTCCGGCAGACACACCCTTAACCCTTTTTGTTCCAATTCTGCAATTTTGTGATTGAGATCAGGTAATTTAGCCAATAACGGCTCAATAAAGGCATAGGCTTGATGCCCTTTATTCAACTGATAGAAGACCCATTGTCCGCGCCGTGTCTCCTTGACCAGCTTGACACTTTTCAAGCGGCGGACATGTTGCGAAACAGCTGGCTGGGACATCTCAAACAGGGCTACAAATTCACAGACACACATCTCATGCTCACGCATCAAAGCGACCATCTGCAGCCGTGTAGGATCACCCAGCACTTTAAGAATCTCCGCTTGCTCTCTCCATGTTAACACCGATCTTCTCTCCTTAACCGATGATCAAGAGCCAGATATACAGACCCAACAAGGTAAAGAACAAGGTAGGGATAGTGAGAACAATACCCACCCTGAAGTAATAACCCCAAGTGATGTGGACACCTTTTAATTTTAACACATACAGCCAGAGCAGCGTGGCCAGGGAACCGATCGGGGTAATTTTGGGTCCCAGGTCACTTCCAATCACATTGGCATAAATCAGTGCTTCCCGCACCAAACCAGAGGTCATGGTGGAGTCAATGGCCAGGGCGTTTATCATCACCGTAGGCATGTTGTTCATAATGGAAGATAAACCCGCTGCCAAAAAGCCCATCACCATTGTTCCTGTAAACAACCCATTCTCGGCCGCTGCTTCTATTAAGGTTCCCAAGAGCTGTGTCAAGCCTACATTTTGCAAACCATAAACCACGACATACATCCCAATGGAAAAGACTACAATTTCCCATGGGGCATCCTTAATCACTTGCTTTGATTGCAGCACACCTGTAAGATGAGCTGCAATCAGGAAAACAATGGCGATCATTCCTGCCACGATGGACACGTACAGCGGCATCATAGTGCCCGCTTCCACAAAGGGCAATAGCCCAACAGGGACATAGGCAAACTCACTTACAATATAGCCCACCAGCAGCACACCCAAAATCACCCAGGACCACTTGAACAGGGGCATATGCTTAATGGCAGATTTAGGTTCTGCCAATTGCTTCACGTCGTAGTCCTTGGGAATATCCTTGCCGAAAAAGAGGTACAGAACCACCATACTAGCAGCCAAAGCAAAAAAGTTGGGCACAATCATACGGGAGGCATATTCTACAAAACCGATCCCAAAGTAATCAGCCGAGACGATATTGACCAGGTTGCTGACAATCAGCGGTAACGATGTCGTATCTGCCACAAAGCCGCAGGCCATAATGAAGGGCAGCATCATGCGCTCAGTCAAGTTTAAGGCTCTCACCTGAGCCAGAATAATCGGGGTCAGGATCAGGGCCGCTCCGTCATTGGCAAAGAAAGCGGCCACCAGGGCACCAAGCAGAATCACATAAAAAAACATACGCCGTCCGCTGCCCCCGGCAATGCGCAACATGTGCAGGGCTGACCACTCAAAGAAGCCGATACGGTCCAAAATCAGGGAGATAATGATAATGGCCACAAAAGCTAGCGTCGCATTCCAGACAATCCCCGTCACCGTCCACACATCGCCAATCGTCACCACACCGAACAACAACGCCAAAAGAGCGCCGCCTGTGGCGGACCAGCCGATGGACAAACCTTTGGGTTGCCAAATGACAAACGTAAGTGTAATAAGAAAGATAATCACTGCGATGATGGTTAACAACTCCAAGCTATCTCCTCCACTCCCAGTTTTTTCATTGCTTTTTTCTTTAGATAAATCGAAACGCTAAATAACTGCACAACCATATAATAAAATACTTATATACTAATATACAACCCCAAAAATGAACAGCCTTTGTTTATGATTGGTCATAAACAAAGGCTGTGTTTCATCTTCAAGCAGATTTACTGATTCAGATCCAAGCGTTTTCCCTTGACAATATATAAAACTGCTTCCCCTATATTGGTACAGTGATCCGCCATTCGCTCAAAATATCGTGCCACATAAGCCAGTTGCAACACGTGCTCCAGCTCATCAGGATTTTCAATCATTCTTTGCATCAAGGACTGAACAATTTGGCTGTACATTTTGTCCACGTGATCATCCATTTTGGCCATCTCATGCGCCAGTTCAGCATCGTTGTCTACATAAGCTTCCAGTCCGGCTTGAATCATTTTATGCACTGTGTCAATCATCAGAGGAAATGAGGAAATGGAATCAATCAGATCAGTCTGCTTCACCCGTTTAGCCGTTTTGGCAATATCAACGGCAAAATCCCCAATTCTTTCTACACTGGTGGTGATTTTTAAGGCTGCAATCAACTGACGCAGGTCGCTGGCAACAGGTTGCTCCCTGGTTATGATACGCACAATAGCCTCTTCAATGTCCTCCTCCATTTGGTTAATCAGGTGGTCTCCGGCCACAATCCGTTCAGCTAATTCTTCATCCTGGTTTTGCAAGGCGGTAATGGCCCCTTTCAAGGCCTCACTTACCTTTTGCCCCATATGATACAGGCTTTGTTTCAAACGATGCAACTCTTGGTCATACTGCTTGCGTGTTTTCATCACAACGCCTCCTTGCACCTGTCATTGACAGGCAGCCAACAATTTTAACCAAATCTTCCCGTGATATAGTCTTCGGTCCGCTGGTCAGATGGATTGGAGAAAATTGTATTTGTTTCATTATATTCTACAACTTCTCCATTTAGGAAAAATGCGGTGCGATCTGAAATGCGGGCAGCCTGCTGCATATTGTGTGTGACAATCACAATCGTATAATCCTTTTTTAACTCCTGAACCAATTCCTCAATTTTCAGGGTCGAAATGGGATCCAAAGCAGAGGTTGGTTCATCCATCAAAATCACATCCGGCTCGATAGCCAGACAACGGGCAATGCACAGGCGTTGTTGCTGCCCGCCAGACAGACCGTAAGCATTTTCATGTAGACGATCTTTTACTTCATCCCATAATGCTGCTCCACGTAAACTTTTTTCCACAATCTCATCCAGTTGGGCTTTGCTCTTAATCCCATGGATGCGCGGGCCATAAGCTATGTTGTCATAAATCGATTTTGGAAAGGGATTTGGTTTCTGAAAAACCATGCCTACATCTGTTCTTAGCTGAACCACATCATAACCCGTATCAATAATGTTCTGACCCCGATACCATATTTCTCCCTTTACTTTTACATGAGGGGTTAACTCCACCATGCGGTTCAATGATTTGATAAATGTTGATTTTCCGCAACCTGAAGGTCCGATAATGGCAGTCACCTTATTTTCAGGAATGGCTAAGTTGATATCTTTTAGAGCTTGATCCTCACCATACCATAAATTGAGATGGCGAATATCAAAAATTGTTTGTGTTGCCGTTTGAGGCATCCTTAAATGCTCCTTTCTTACCCGTTTGCTTTAAAACTTATGCTGAAATTTGTTGCGCAAGTAAATCGCCAGCGCATTCATTGTCAATAACATGCCCAACAGGACGATAATGCCTGCAGCTGCCACGTATTGAAAATCCTCTTGCGGACGGGAAATCCAGTTAAAAATTTGAATGGGCATCACCGTAAACTGATCCAGCGGACCAGAAGGCGTAAAAGCAACAAAGGTGAGGGCCCCGATCATAATCAAGGGTGCTGTTTCCCCGATGGCCCGGGACAAGGCCAGAATATTGCCGGTTAAAATTCCAGGCAGTGCTGCGGGAAGCACAATGCGCCGGATCGTCTGCCATTTGGTTCCTCCCAAGGCGTAGGAGCCATGTCTTAACTCTTGCGGAATTGATTTTAAAGCCTCTTGGGAGGCAACAACGATAATAGGTAGAATAAGCAAAGCCATCGTAAAAGCACCGGCCAGGAGACTTCTGCCCAGTCCCATTTCTCTGACAAACAATGTTAACCCTAAAATCCCAAAGACAATGGACGGCACACCAGCCAAGTTAGATATATTCACCTGGATGAACCGGGTAAACCAATTCTTTTTGGCATATTCTTCAAGATAGATGGCTGTTCCCACGCCGAGAACAAAGGCAATGGGCGCGGTCAAGGCAATCATCCAGATGGTTCCGAAAAAGGCGGATTTAATGCCTGCTTGAGCCGGCCGGCGAGAAGGATAGTTATTGAGGAAATCCCAGTTCAGCCAGCCTATGCCGTTCACCAGCACGTCGATCAGCAAGGCGCATAACACCACAATCCCCACTGATGTGCAGGACAGAAAGACAAGATAAGAAAGACGGTCAAACCGTTTTCTTCCACTCAGGGTCCGTTTCATCTGTTCTCTGGAAAGACTCATCAATAATCCTCCTTAAATCGTCTGGACACCCATCCGGCAATCATGTTCATAACGAAAGTCAGCACAAACAAGGTCATGCCGACAGCATAGATGGTATAGTACTCAATGCTGCCAAACGGTGTATCGCCCAGACTCACCTGTACGATATAAGCGGTCAACGTTTGAACAGGTTCCACAGGATTAAAGGTAAAATTGGGCATGGCCCCGGCCGCGATGGTGACAATCATGGTTTCACCTATCGCCCGGGAAATGGCCAGCACAAAGGAGGCGACAATGCCTGAAAAAGCGGCGGGAACGACCACTTTTAAGGCCACTTCCAGACGCGTGGCCCCCAGGGCATAGGCGCCCTCCCGAATAGAGCGGGGCACTGCTGTCATGGCATCTTCACTTAAGGAAGCGATCATGGGAATAATCATGATCCCGACCACAATGCCGGCACTTAAGGCGTTAAACAAGCCCAAATCAGGAATAAACACTCTTAACAGCGGGGTGACAAAAGAAAGGGCAAAAAAACCATACACAATGGTGGGCACCCCGGCTAACACTTCCAGTATAGGTTTGACCACCCGTCTGACTCTGTCCGGAGCATATTCACTTAAGAATACAGCGCTGGCCAAACCGATTGGAATAGCCACCATACTGGCGATAGCGGCCACTAAGACCGAGCCGGCAACCAAGGGCAACACGCCAAACTGCTGCGGCTGAAACAAGGGCGTCCACTGAGTGCCTGTGACAAACTCAACAATGGAGACTTGGCCAAAAAAGCCGATCGTTTCTTTTAAAAGGGTATAGATAATGCCAAATGTAACAAGAATAGAAAGGAAGGCACAGGCTAAAAACAATTTTGGAATCAGCCATTCAGCCGCACGGCTCATCTTAAAAGACCTGCTTCTGTTAAACTTAATTTGTTCCCGCACTGAATGGGACAATATCTTTTTTTCAGGCGAACGGGTCATTGCCTTTAACTCACTTCTGACGCTCACAACACTTCCTCCTCATGTAAACGTGCCAAAAGTGTGATGCAAGCATCACACTTTTGGCGCGTATGAAGTTCAAAGCTTACTTTAATAATGCATCCAGTTTTTCTTTATTCTCAGCATAAGTTTCTTCAGGCAGGTTGATATACCCCACTTCAAGTGCCAGTTCTCCTGCCACCTCATTCATAAAGTAGACATAGTCTTGTACTTGCGGCTTTTCTTTAAAGGATTGCACATTAACATAGACAAAGATCGGCCGGGACAGCGGTGTATACGTTCCATCGTTAATCGTTTCCTCAGTGGGAACAACCGCTTCAGCATTCTCGTCCGCTTTAATGGCCACAATGTTTAATTTGTCTTGGTTCTCTGCGTAATAAGCATAGCCAAAATATCCTAAGGCATATTCATCATCGGCAATGCCTTTGACCAGCACATTGTCATCTTCAGAGGCCACAAAGTTGCTGGTAATCTCATGATCGTCACCGATGATGACTTCATTCCAGTAATCAAAGGTGCCTGAGTCTGTTCCCGGACCAAACAACTTAATTTCCGCATCTGGAAATTCAGGACGCACTTCGTTCCACTTGGTCACTTCTCCCGTCCAAATTTCTTGCAATTCCTCAACCGTCAACTCTTTGACAAAGTCATTCTTGGCGCTGACAACAACAGCCATCCCGTCATAGGCAATGGGAAGCTCCACATATTCAATGCCATTTTCTTCGGCAATGGCTGCTTCCTCATCCTTAATTGGGCGAGAAGCATTGCTCAGGTCAGTTTCACCGACGGTAAACCGTTTAAAGCCCCCACCAGTACCAGATACACCTACAGTCACGTTAACGTCTGGCTGTACCGTACGGTATTCTTCAGCAATGGCTTCCTGAACGGGAAACACGGTGGATGAACCGTCAATCTCCACATTGCCTGACAACGCTTCTGCAGCAGTATCTTGCCCTGCTTCACTGCTTGAATTTTGCTCTGTGTTGCTTTCTACTTCCGTGTTGGTTTCAGTGGAACCGCAAGCAGCAACCACAGCTAACAGAGCAGCTAACATGATGAAAACCCCTATCCATTTCCCCACTTGTCTCATGTGTGTTGGTTCCTCCTCTTTTTTAATCTGTCACTCAATGACACTTTCATATTACACCTGATCTTTTAAGCCAGTTTTAATAGAATGTAAATTTAATGTAAAGATTGCACAAAAAAAGAGAAGAGCACAACGCTCTTCTCAGAAACTTATCATTCCAATATTAATTTCTGAAAACGATCAGAATCGATCCTCCCTAATCTGTATCATCTTCTCCATCGTTCTCATTTTCCTGCAAATCAAAGTAGACACTCAATATCTCTTTGGTGATCCGCTGGGCAGCTGATTGGGTTTGGGACTGCGCCCTTTGGGAATAAGGCACCAGTGTGGCAAAGGCGATTTGAGGGTCATCAGCCGGTGCATAACCCACCAGCAAAGTGTGGTTCCATGGCGTGTTCCCTTTGCGAACCTGTGCCGTTCCTGTTTTGGCTGCCACCTTCACAGGAAAGTTGCCAAACGTGCTTGAAGCCGTTCCACCCGGCCCAGTCACCGCCTCCATGCCCCTTTGCACAATGCGCAAATGCTCATCGCTCATCTCAATCCGATTCAGAACTTGCGGCTCCTTGCGCCAAATCACTTCTCCAATCCCGTCATCTTCCGGTGAGCCGCGCCGTATTTCTTTGACCAGATAAGGCTGCATGCGGTAGCCCCCGTTGGCAATGGTGGCCACATACTGGGCCAACTGCAGCGGCGTGTATTCATCTAACTGCCCAAAAGTTAATTGGGCCAGGAAGCCCGGATAATGATAATTGGAACTGTTATAGATCCTTCCAGCAAATTCATCAGGCAGGTCAATACCAGTGGGAACCCCCAAGCCAAACTGGGCATAGTAGTCGCGCAGCTGATCCTGGGCCCGGCTTACCGCACCTGTCGAGTAGCTGCCGGCCATATTCATGCCAATGTTGATCATGTAAATGTTGGAGGATAATTGTAATGCTTTAACGGCATCAACAGAACCCAGGGTCCGCCATGAACGGAAGGTCTGCCCGCTGATCGTGATGGGCCGGTCATTAATGTAGGTTCCAGGCCCGACAATCCCCTCATGCAGACCAGCCAACACGGTGGCCATCTTCACCGTTGAACCAGGATAATAGGCCCCTACTTTATATGTATAGATATTGTTGGACATGCCCAGTACTTCACCTGTTTTAGGATTGAGTGCCACAAATAAAGGCTGCTCATGAGGTTTGTCATTCGGTATGTCAGGATTGGTTTCAATTTCCTTGGCAATTACCTCCTCAATCGCTTGCTGGAACTCCACATCGATCGTCAGAACCAGGTCATTACCTCTACGGCCAGGAATCTCAATAGGATGGTCAATAATCCGTTGTGTGCGGTCCACAGTGATAATACTTTCAGAGGGAACACCCCTCAGCTGTTCCTCATATTGCAATTCTAAACCGGACCGGCCCACTTTTTCATTTAACCGATATCCTCGTGACAAATAATAGTCCCTGTTTTCAGGTGTAATTGAACCGTCACTCCCCAAAATTTTGTCCAACAAACCCTCGTAAACATAGTTCCGTTCGGAATCAACAATAATCTCCACCCCTGGCAGTTGGTCCAAATGTTCAGCCACCCTGGCCATTTCCTCAGGCGTTAAGTTACTTTTGATCCTTTGTGGTGTTAAAAAGACGCCCTCCTCCATCTTGGCCAGAATCTCCTCAGCGTCCATCTCGATCAGGTTGGACAGTTTAGTGGCAATCTCCTCTTTTTGATTTTCCAACTCCCGCTGGCGGGTAAATGTCAAGGTATACATGTGCTCATTGGTGACGATTTCCCTGTAATGACGGTCCAGGAAAAATCCCCGTGGCGCTGTGCCCTCAATCGTGCGCTGGGTGTTGTGTTCAGTCTGTTGGACATACTCTTCCCCCTGAACAATTTGGATCAACCCCAGGCGAAAGATCAAGGCAGAAAAAAGGACAAAAGTGACCAAAAACAGCACATTCAGCCGCACAAAAAGCTGCCTTTCTTTTTTCTTCTTCTTCCCCATTTAAGCTCCCTCATTTTCTTCAAAGCGTGAAATATCTTTGTTTGCACCAATGACTACAAGAATATCATCCTTGTGAATGACATCCTCTGCTTTGGGTGAGATATTTAAACGGTCTTTTGATTTGATGGCCATAATATTACAACCATACTTAGCACGAATGTTCAATTCCAAAAGTGATTTGCCCACCATTTTGTCTCCCGCTTTAATTTCCACCAAACTGTAATCTGGTGACAGCTCAATGAAATCCATCACATTTTTGGAGAGCAGATGGTGAGCGATGCGCACACCCATATCTCGCTCCGGGTGGACAATTTTGGTCGCACCTATTTTTTCGAGTACTCTCTCGTGATAGTCATTTTGCGCCTTAACGGTAATATAGGGCACATTCAAATCTTTTAAAATTAAAGTGGTGAGAATGCTGGCTTGGATATCGTCTCCAATGGCCACAATCACGTGATCCATATTGCGAATACCAATATCCCGTAAGGCTTGTTCATCAGTAGAGTCCATTTGCACCGCCTGAGTAACAATGTCGGCAAATTCATTGACTTTGTTTTCATTTTTATCAATAGCCAACACTTCGTGGCCCAAATCGCTCAACGTTTTACAGATACTTCCGCCAAAACGTCCCAAACCAATGACGGCAAACTGTTGTTTCATGGCCTTTCCTCTCCTCTCTCCTTCACCTTCATTTTACCGATAAACCGGGATTTTGCCAAGAAAGTGAAGGTCCCTATGTCTCCCAAACAAGTTATTCCCCCACGGGACGGATAAAAAAGTACATTAATAACTGGGCATTGCCAAGGGCAATAATGTAATACGGCAGCGCCTTTTCGGGATCGAAAATCCAAACGGCGACCATAAACAGCACAATACTGAGAATGCGTCCGCCGTTTAAAAACAATTCGCGCCCGACAATATATTCAATTCGCCATTCAGCCGCCTTTTTGGCCTTGCCAATCACGTCATAAGACATGGACAAAAAAGGAACCATTAACAAAGGAAAGGCAATGGAAATGATCACACCATAGGTCATTAACCGGGAAAAAGTCAGCTCAAAAGCGATGATCCACACGGCAAGCGACAAAACAATGGCTGAGAGGAGGATGGCCTGCTTCCGGTATTTGGCAGAAATCAGACGACCAGCCACATAATAAAAAATGAGAGAGACACCAGAGGTGACTAAACCAAAGGTCCCCAAAGCCATTTCTGTACCAGTGGCTACAAAAATCCAGATGGTAATTAAAAAAGGAAAGGAACCTTCCCTTAAACCCTGGGCCACATTAGCGAGCAAAATGCTCCGCCAATTAAGTGAAATCTCCCGCCATCGCAACACAGAAAACAAGTGGAAGCGCCCTTCTGCCGAACGGCGCTTTAGAAAAAAACTAAGCACAACCGCCAGTACAAACAAGCCCAAAGAAATGGCAAATATGACGGTGTAGCCCTTTGTTTCTGTCATTTTGGTAATTAGCCACCCCGCAAAAAAAGGACCGATCATACCTGCAAATGAATTTAAAAGCCCCAAAAAGCCATTAAAAATATCTCTTGTCTCTGGTTCCGTAATTTCAAATGTGAGCACATTAAAAGCCAGCCAGTAAAAACCAAAACCGATACCTAGCAAGATGCCTAACAAAATCACATATTGGCTGGTCACTTCACCCAACAATAACACCACCAAGAAAAAAAGAGACAGAAAAAAAACACCAAGCCGCAAGACGATAACGCGATCCACCTGCTTCGCCCAGCGGCCGGCCAGAATAAATATAATCGGCTGAGCAATCACAATAAACAGGTTGTACAGTGCAATAGTCATGTACTCACTTTGTTGTTTCCATAAATAGACATTAACAAAAGTATTGGAAAGGGCCACGCTTAATGCGTATAGGCCTCCAATGATTAACAACAGTTTCAAATCTGTATTGACATCTGTTTCCCCAAATAAGACGCGGTGAATGTAATGACCCTTATGAACCTTGTTTAACCGGTGCCATTTCTCGACGCGATGCATAAAAAGTCCCCTTCTAAGAGAAAGTCTGCCATTAGTCTTCCTTAGGGACTGCCCTTTTATTCTGGGAGAGGATCATGACGCTCAGTTATCCTTCAATGCTGAAGGCAATCTTGCCGAATTGTTCCCCTTCATCCATGCGTTTGAAAGCATGATAAGCATCATCACATCCACCTTTTCCCCTTTAAGCTGCTTGCTCCAGTCCTCTTCACTGTGAATGGCCCGGTCTGCTCCCAAGGCCAGGGCCTGCTCCCGTTTAGCTTGGCTGCGTGAGGTGACATACACCGTCGCTCCCAGTGCTTTGGCCATCTGCAGCAAAAACGTGGTCACACCGCTGCCAATGCCGGGTATTAATAGGGTTGTCCTTTAGCCACCTGGGCACGAGTAACCAGTGCACGGTAAGCGGTCAAGGCGGCCAATGGCAACACTCCGGCTTCTTCCCAAGTCAGGTAAGCGGGCTTGGGCTCTACATTTTCGGCAGGAACCACCACAGTTGATGCAAAGGTGCCATGATCAGGCAAACCGTTTAACCCAGCTGCTTTTAGCCGGACTTTAACCTGTCCTGCTTGGGGCCGTTGTTCCTCCATCTCCATCACCTGTAAACCGTCCCACCCCGGTGCACCGTAGTGGACAATCGCTTGCACTTATATCCCTCCCCGCTAAACTCTAGCACAGCCTTGTTACTTTAAGCAAAATGAGTCAATTCTTAAGCTGTAAAAAATAACCTGAGGGGGTTCCCTCAGGCTGTCTGAAACTGAAGCAGCTGCAAGCCCCCATTATTTGGCGGCTTGGTAGCGTTTAGCCACTTCTTCCCAGTTAATGACATTGAAGAAGGCATTGACATAGTCCGGACGCTTGTTTTGATATTTGAGGTAATAAGCATGCTCCCATACGTCTACACCTAAAATTGGTGTTTTACCTTCCATCAGCGGATTGTCTTGGTTCGGTGTGCTGGTCACTTCCAACTCACCATTGTTGACAACCAGCCAAGCCCAGCCGCTTCCAAAACGGTTAAGGGCAGCTTGGGTAAATTCTTCTTTAAACTTTTCGAAGCTGCCAAACTTCTTGTTGATGGCTTCGGCCAGTTCTCCACTGGGCTCTCCGCCGCCATTGGGGCTCATAATTTGCCAGAACAGCGTATGGTTGGCATGTCCACCACCGTTGTTACGCACAGCTGTAAGGATGCTTTCCGGAACAGCATCCAGGTTTTTAATTAACTCTTCCACGCTTTTCTCCTGCAATTCAGCATGACCTTCAAGGGCTTCATTCAGCTTAGTGACATAAGTGTTGTGGTGCCGCCCATGATGAATTTCCATGGTTTGAGCATCAATATGAGGCTCCAGTGCATTTGTAGGATAGGGTAATGCGGGCAATTCATGCTTAGGCATGTGATCTCCTCCTTAATATGTAATATTGATCTATAGATAAAGCAAGGAAGGTCGTACCTTCCCCACTTTATCATCTCCAAATCGAACAACATTTTCCTCGCTTATTATTATAACTCAGTTTTGTTACATTTAAAATGCAAACTATTTTATAAGCATTATCTTTTAATTTTTATTTTACTTTGCTTGCTCATCTCCTTCAATTTCTTGAACCAGGATATGGGTCCCGCTTACTTTGGTCACTCTCAAACGGGTTCCTCTTTTGACCCACATCCCTTCTGTTGTGGCACTGTACAGTCGGCCCTCAATTTTAATCGTCCCCGTCGGCCTGAAATCGGTCTGGGCCACGCCTTCCTTACCTAATAACTGTTTATACCCTTCATTTAAAGAGTTATAACCTCTTTCACTGGAAAGGGAATCTTTTAACGTTAATTTAGACCACACTTGGCGGCGAGGGAAAAATTTAAGAAACAGTAAAGAGCAACTGGCCCCAATCACAAAAGCGACAGCAACGCCCACTCCATACAAAATGGACGGCGAAGGCCATGCTAGGGCGACGAGCATGAGTATTAACCCGATGGCAGCCAATGTGCCATCTCCGATAAATTTTCCATCAATCATCACTAGCATAATCCCGGCTAAATACAAAATACCCATCCATAACATTTGACCTTCTTGCATATGGGCCATGAAGTACAAACTGATTGCGGCCAATCCCAAGAGGCCAAAAATCATCCGGCCCCTGACCAATACCTCGGCAAACAGCAGCAAGGTGCCCAACAGGACAATCATAAAACCACCCAGCGGTTGGAAGATCATCTGTTGCCAGCCCTCCAGCATTACAATCCCCTCCCAGGATGCAAACAGTTCCGTATTTCTTTATATGCCTTTCCCCGGCTCCAATACCCCTTAAAGATCTTTTATTTTTTTATAGTTACTGATAGAGGAAGCGGCTGCTTTTTCCACTTTAGAGGGATCCACTTCCATGATAATGGGGATAATCATGGGCCGGCGCTGAATTTTCTTATAGATAAATGGCGCAATGTCATCAATCACTTGAGACTTAATATTGGCCCAGCTTTTGACTTTCTGATTGAGCAGTTGTTCCACTAATTTTTTGACCCGTGCTTCCGTTTCTCCAATTAAATCAGCTGATTCCCGTACGAAAATAAATCCCCTTGAAATCACATCAGGGCCGGCCAGCAGTTTAAACTGTTGCATATCAATGGTCATGACAATAATAATCAGACCATCATCAGACAACTTCATCCGGTCTCTGAGCACGATGTTACCCACATCACCAATACCATGTCCGTCAACCAAAATGGTTTCAGCCGGAATTTTTTCACCGATAAACGCTTCGTCCCGGTTCACATGCAAGACATCACCATTTTCCATGACAAAGCAATGTTGCTCTTTCACCCCCACCTGTACCGCCAACTCTGTATGCTTGGCCAGCATGCGGTACTCGCCGTGGATGGGAATGAAGTATTTAGGTTTTAACAACTGCAGCATCAGCTTCATATCTTCCTGGCTGCCATGACCGGAAGCGTGGATGTCAAACTCGTTGCCGTAAATGACCTCAGCCCCCATCTTGAACAACTGGTCAATAATCCGGTTCACGCTCAGGGTGTTGCCCGGAATGGGAGATGAAGAAAAGACCACCGTATCTCCGGGAATCAATTGAATTTGACGATGCTGCCCCCGGGCGATGCGTGACAAAGCGGCCATTGATTCACCCTGGCTGCCCGTGCAAATAATCACAACCTGGTGCTGGGGGATGCGCTGCACCTGATCAGGTTCAATAAAGGTGCCTTTGGGTACGCGGATGTAACCCAGCTCTTGGCCAATTTGAAACACTTTTTCCATACTGCGGCCAAAAACGGCAATTTTACGGTTATAGCGGACAGCTGCTTCCACCACTTGCTGCAAACGGTATACATTGGAAGCAAACGTGGCAAACAGGATGCGGCCCTGCGCCTGCTGGAAAATATCAAACAGGGCATGACCCACTTTTTGTTCCGAACCGGTATAGCCCTCCCTTTCACTATTGGTGCTGTCTGAAAGGAGAGCCAGTACCCCTTTTTTGCCCAGCCGGGCGATTTTAGCATAATCGGATTTGGGCCCCACCGGTGTAAAATCAAATTTAAAGTCACCGGTATGAACGATGGGGCCTTCGGGAGTATCCACTACGATTCCGATTGAATCTGGGATGCTGTGATTGGTTCTAAAGCAATAAACAGTCAGGTGCTTAAATTTGACCTGGTCACGATTGCTGAAAGGGATCAACTTAGTTTGGCGCAACAGTCCTGCTTCTTCCAGCTTGGCCCGTACCAGTCCCAACGTCAGCCGCTCACCATACAAAGGGACATTGATCTGTTTTAATACATAAGGCAAGCTGCCGATATGATCCTCGTGGCCGTGAGTTAAAAATATACCCTTTACCTTGTCTTTATTGGCTACTAGGTATGAGACGTCAGGGATAATGTAGTCAATGCCGGGCATATCATCCTCCGGAAACTTAAGACCGGAGTCAATCACCACGATTTCATCCTTATACTCGATGACATACATATTTTTCCCTATTTCGTCCAATCCACCTAGAGCAAAAATTTTAACATGTTCTTTTTTCACAGTCTCAACTCCATCTAGCATTCATTTTTTCGCCCAATTGCTCATTATTTCCTATTATAGCCCAAACTCATCTTCATTTGTAGTTTTTCCACTTTTGCCTATCTTTGAGCGCCCCCCTCACACTTGTCAGTAACCCAACATACAAGTATGTAGAAGAGCTCTCGTGAAGGGAGGGAACGATATGACCCAGCCACATCTGAGGGGCCGCCGGCTGCGGTCAATCCCACGCCATCCGGCAGGGCAGCCGATTGGATTTCTGCTGCAACGTCCTAATCCGGCACAGTCCCAGCCTACTTTCAGTCCCTTTGGCACGCCTCATATGCCTCCCCAAGGTGGAGGACCTTTTTCACCATTTTCACCTCCATCCCCGCCCGCTCAATCCCCTGGGTTTTCTTTCCCAGGCAATCCGTCTGTACCTGGAAGCCCCCCAGCACCCGGGGGGCTGCAGGGGCTGTTGCAGGGTCTGATGGGCGGAGGAGGATCATTGGACTTACCTGGCCTAATCAGCAATGCCCAAAAATGGATTGGGGTATTTAATCAATTTGGTTCTATTCTCAAACAGGCCGGACCATTGCTGCAGCTGGTGCAGGGGCTTAGCGGCAGTGCAGATTCTTTCAGCGATGATGATACCTTGACCGAATTAACTGACGAAGAAGAAACGGCTGTACCCAAGAAAACCAAATCCAAGAGAAAACTTAAAAAAACAAAAACAAAAGTAAAAGGAAAAAGAAAACGACGCCGCAGGAAAAAACAAAAAGAAAAAGAAGAGTCCAACACCAGCTTCTCACTAGGTATCAAGAAACATTACGACATGTCCTACCAGCAGAAAAATTCATTAAAGAGAGGTTAGCCTAGAAACAGAAAACATAATTTCAGTGCTCATAAAGTATAGATTTTCATAATCACTTTTTATGGAGGTTTGCTTAATGGGATTTTTATACACAAGAGCGCGCTCTGGATTAACTCAACCAGGAGGACAGCCGCCTTTGTATCATCAGCAGCACTTCCATCAATCATACCATCCGCCATGGCCTCCTGCCCAGCCCGTTTACATTCAACCTGAATACAGAACGGATCACCTTGCTTACCCGCCACATCATGATCCAAGTTCTGCCCAATACCTTTACCAGCATGAAGATAATGTATTTTATTCCCCAATTCCTCACTACTCCAGTGATATGAGATTCACCCATGAACAGCAAGATCCATACCGGGAGTACTACAACCCCTCACCTTTGACTTTAAATCATCACAATGACTTTTATCCGTCAAATTATTCTGATTCTGGTAGGTAAAGACCAATAATAAAAAGTGGCATATACCTCTCAGTATATGCCACTTTCCCGTTTAGGCGCTAGTTTATTGGGATTCAAGCTTACGCAATACCTCAAATAACTCTTCGTTGTCAGGTTGCTGATCAATGGGGTGAACATCGATAAAGCGGATAACCCCTTCTTTATCGATGATCAACAAGGCACGTTCACTGGCTCCATAAGCAGGTTGATCGGGATTGTCACGGAAGACACCATATTTCTTGGAAACTTCGCCATGTGGATAGAAATCAGCCAGCAAAGGATAGGTGATGCCTCCAATAGATTTGGCCCATGCTTTATGAGAGAAGACACTGTCAACACTTATACCCAAAACTTGGGTATCATACTCTTCAAAACGAGGAAGATCATCCTCGTATGAAGGCATTTGAGCACCTCAGACAGGGGTCCAATCTAAGGGGTAGAAAGCAATAAATACATTTTTCTTACCTTGGAAGTCGGACAAGGATACGGTCTCGTCCGTATGGGACTTCAGCGTGAAGTCAGGTGCTTTGTCGCCAACTTTTAAAGTTTTGGTCTCAGTGGCACCTTTTGGCATTAGACATCCTCCTTTGTACCTATTTTATGTATGGACAAGTCCCAGCTTGTCCAAACAGGCTATTGTTTTGCCTGTATTTATATTATACTATTCTTAGCCAAAAATACTACCCTTAGATTAAAATTATTATAAACAAGGAACACCAACTGATAATATCATTGTCTGGAACAGGACCGAGATCGTGTTTACGGAGGTTTGCACAATGAATCAAGTCTGGATAGAAGCATTGGGAAAAGAATTTAAAAAAGTATTAAACACATTCCAATACCCTCCCCTCACCCAGGATATCTTTACAAGTGATGTCTGCAAAGAGTGGCGATCAATCTTATCCGGATTACCCGCCAGTGACGAGGCGCTGAAACAGCAAATGACAAAGCGCCTGCTCAAAAGCACGATTGTGGAGATAGAGGATATGGATCAGTATTTGCTGTTCCATGTTAAATTTGCCCATAAGGGTGAGCTCTATCAGGCAGCTCTTAAACTTGCAAACCTGACCTGGGGGATCGACACTTTGCAGTATACTGGCAAAGATCAGAAGAACCGGCTGATATGGGGAGTGAGTATCACGCTTGTCTTTGCCTTGCTGATAGCCAGTTGGCTCCTTTCTCAAAAATTAACTCATCAAACCTCAGCTAAGCAGACTTCCCCTGCTCTAGAGACCTCTTTATCCACGTCGCAATGGTGGGACGACGAACAATTTGTCAACCATATTGACGTCATCCAGCAAGCGGCTGAACAGCATGGTTATCTGCTCCTGACAGAGGAAGAGCTTGAGACACTGGTTGACAAGCAGGTCCAGGATAGTATTGTCACCCGCTTAGCAGAAAGTGAAGAAAAAGGGGATCAGCAGGAAGAAACATCCAACCCTGAAGAGAGTGAAACTGACCCTGATAAAGAAACGGTTGAACTCACCATCCAGCCTGGGATGACCAGTCCGGACATTGCCTCTCAACTCGTTGCCAAAGGGTTAGCCCGCAACGAACGGGAAGTAATCCAGCTCTTTCGCGAACTGGATGTTGATAAACAAATCCGCTCAGGCACTTATACAATTCCCCGCGCTGCCACGTACATGGATGTTATTGATATCTTAACCGGGCGCTAAACCATATCTTGCAAAAAAAGAGCATATGTTGTTAGCAAGTTAAATTTTAATAGGTGAAAAAAATACCATTCTATATTAAAATAAAATCTAGTAATACGCCAAAAAAAAAACGATAGTGTCGAAAAATTGTATGGTTAATACAATGAGTACACTTTAATTAATAGAAATAATAGAACTGCATAAGGAGTGATTGGGTTGAGGAGAAAAGTTTTAACCGCCTCTGCTTCGGCCGTCATTATGCTTACTGCTTATGCCCAAGACGCAGATGCAAGTGAAAAGACGTATACCGTTCAGAGGGGAGATTCCTTGTGGAAAATTTCCCGCCAATATCAGGTGACCATTGAACAACTCATGGCCTGGAACAATCTATCGTCCAGTACCATTTATGTAGGCCAACGCTTATATATTGCTGCTCCCCAAAAACATACCTCCGCTTCGGGAGGATCATCATCAAATACATATCAACCTGCCACGTATACAGTGAAGGCTGGTGATACCCTCTGGAATATTGCTAGAAACTACGGTACTACAGTTGCTCAACTTAAATCTGTTAACAACCTAAGTTCTGATCTTATTCGCGTCGGACAAGTATTAACCATTCCCGGTTCTTCTTCTAATAATACAACATCTAACAATACAACTTCCTCCAAGCCCCATGTCACGGTGGAGTCTAATCCAACATCTAGTGCTACTTACACAGTAAAACCAGGGGATTCTCTGTGGAAAATTGCACGGGAGCACAATATGACAGTCAATGAGTTAAAAGCCCTCAATAATTTGACCTCCGACCTTATACGCGTGGGACAAGTCTTACGTGTAGCGGGGGCCCCTGTGTCCAATACCAATAACTCTGCTAACAATTCCAGCTCATCAGCTTCTTTTAATGTTTCAGCTTTAATAGAGGAAGCCAAAAAATATATGGGCGCCCCTTACCGCTGGGGAGGTTCTTCACCATCCACCGGTTTTGATTGCAGTGGTTTCCTGCAGTATATTTTCCGTTCCCAAGGCGTCAATTTACCCCGTACTGTGGCCTCCATTTGGAGCGTAGGCACAACGGTCTCCAATCCCCAGCCCGGTGATGTTGTCTTCTTTGAAACCTATACCAGCGGGCCATCTCACGCCGGAATTTATTTGGGGAACAACCAGTTTATTCACAGCGGTACATCAACAGGGGTGACGATCAGCAATATGACCACTTCTTACTGGTCCCAACGTTATTTGGGTGCTAAACGATATCGTTAATATATCCCTAAACATAGGGAAAGGCACTATCTTGAAGATAGTGCCTTTTTGCACTTTGACTGTTTAAGGGGCATGAAGCCCTCTTTATTTAATGCTGATAAAATGCACCCATCATTTACTTCTGCTTATACTTACGCCGGGTCTCAACTGTTCCCTCCCGGTAGGAATCCATGGCTTGCTTGTGGGTGTATAACAAGGCGCTTTGGGAAGAGTCTTCCAAAGTATCCTCATCCACTACCCCGAATTCCCCTGCGAACTCAGTATCAGCATCTCCCACAATGTTATTATAGGCTTCCATTAAGGCCCGGCTGTTATAATGCTCCGCTTCATATTGTTCATCCAATTGTTCACTTCTGATTTTTTTATCCATGTCTGTCACCCTCATTTCAACTATTTTGTGTTCTAAGTTGCTGTTAGTTTTATCACATTCCAACCCGATTATGAGGGTGACATGACATTGGATTAATTTAGTTACCTGTTATTTGACCATATGGATTGGTTGCCCAAGGGCGACTTCTGCCGCTTCCATGCTCATCTCGCCCAGTGTGGGGTGAGCATGAATGGTCAGGGCAACATCCTCCAGTGTTGCTCCCATCTCGATGGCCAGTCCAAACTCAGCAATGAGATTAGAGGCTTCCATGCCAACAACCTGGGCACCCAAAATAACGCCGTTTTCTTTATTAGCCACCACTTTGACAAAACCATCTGTTGCGTTGACGGAAAGGGCACGGCCATTGGCGGCAAACGGGAATTTGCCTACCGACACCTCATAACCCTCTTCTTTTGCTTCCGCTTCTGTTAATCCTACGGTAGCGATTTCAGGATCGGAGAACACCACAGCCGGAATGACCTTGTAATCTACAACGCTTGGCTCTCCGGCAATAACTTCAGCCGCTACCTTGCCTTCATAAGAGGCTTTATGAGCCAATGCAGGGCCATCTACCACATCGCCAATGGCAAAAATGCGTTCATTGCTGGTCCGGCACTGCTCATCCACTTCAATTAAGCCTCTGTCATTCATTTTAACCCCGGCCATATCCAAACCAAGTTCATCTGTATTTGGCTTGCGCCCCACAGTGACCAGCAGGTAGTCGGCTGTGATGGTTTCTTCCTTGTCCTTTACTTTGTAGGTGACGGTCACACTGGTCTCATCTTGTTCAGCAGACTGGGCCATGGCATTTTTAACCACGTTGACGTTGAGGCGTTTCAGGTTTTTCTGAACCAGCTGGGCCACTTGTTTTTCGAAGGCCGGTAAAATCTGATTTTCTCCTTCAAGGATGGTCACGTCCGTCCCAAACTTAGCGAATGTTTGCCCCAGCTCAATACCAATATATCCGCCGCCGATCACCACCATGCTTTTGGGGATCTCTTTCAGATTCAGCGCTTCAGTGGAGGAAATAATCCTGCCACCAAACGGGAAGGGCTTCAACTCGACAGGACGAGAACCCGTGGCAATGATGCAATGGTTAAATTTCAGCCGCTCTGATTCATAACCGCGGTTGACCCGCACCTCGTCCTCACTGACAAAAATCGCTTCTCCTTCAATAATTTCAACGTTGTTCCCTTTAAGCAGCGCTTCAACCCCGCCTGTCAATTTATTGACAACGCCTTGTTTCCACTCCTGGACTTTTTCAAAGTCCACTTTCACGTTGTCAGCAGTAATGCCCATGCCTTGGTCATCGCTCATCAGTTCATACTTATGGGCTGCAGAAATCAAGGCTTTGGAAGGAATACATCCCACATTGAGGCAGACGCCTCCCAGCATACCTTTTTCCACAATGGTGACCTTTTTGCCCAGTTGGGCTGCCCGGATGGCAGCCACATAGCCACCCGGGCCAGCACCGATAACAAGCACATCTACTTCTTTTCCAAATTCACCAACGACCATGTTTTAATCCCTCCAATTATACCTCTAGGATCAACAACTGCGGATCTTCCAGCAGTTCTTTGACGTAATTGACAAATTGCTGTGCAGCCACACCATCAACCAGGCGGTGGTCAAAGCTTAAGGACAAGGCCATCATGGGCGCAACTTTAATTTCACCGTCAACAACGACAGGTTTTTCGGCAATGCGGCCTGTACCTAAAATAGCCACTTCAGGATAGTTGATGACCGGTGTGAAGAACATACCACCAGCAGAACCAATGTTGGTAATGGTAAAGGTGCTGCCGCTCAGCTCCTCACGGGAGAGTTTGCCCTCCCGGCCGCGGGTAGCCAGGTCACGAATTTCATCAGCAATCTGCCACATGCTCTTACGGTCTGCATCCTCTACTACAGGCACCAGCAGGCCGTTATCCGTATCGGTGGCAATACCAATGTTGTAGTAATGTTTGTAGATGATCTCTTCTTGTTCATCATCAATGGAAGCATTCAACTGCGGAAACTCGCGCAAGGCGGCCACAGCAGCTTTGACAACAAACGGCAGGTAGGTCAGCTTGACGCCCTTTTTCTCGGCCAGCGGCTTTGCTTTTTGTCTTAATTCGACCAGTTTGCTGACGTTAACCTCATCCATCACCGTAACATGGGGTGCTGTATAGACAGATTTGACCATTGCTTGGGCAATCACTTTGCGCACACCGCGCAGAGGTACCCGTTCTTCATAACGTTCGCCTCTAACGGCTGGTTTGGCAGCAGGGGTTACTGCTTTTGGTTTCTCCTCCTCCGCCACTTGCTGTTCTGCTGCAGGCTGTTGAGCACCAGCCAAATAGGCATCAATATCTTCGCGGGTGATGCGACCGTTTGGCCCGCTGCCTTCCACGTGGGTGATATCAACCCCTTTTTCCCGGGCATATTTACGCACGGAAGGCATGGCCAGCACTTTCATGCGCTCTTCGCGGGAAGCGGCAGGCTTGGCAGCACGGGTTTCCTCTTTGTCCTCTTTCTCTTGTTCCTGCTTGTCCTCTTTGCCTTGCTTGGCTTCCGCCTTTTCTTCCGTTTCGTGATCAGCTTCTTCGGCCTGCTCCGGCACATCTCCTTCTACAGCAAAGGTGATCAGTGTGTCACCAACCACAGCTACAGTTCCTTCTTCCACCACAATCTCCCTGACCGTTCCATTGACAGGAGAAGGTACTTCAACTACTGCTTTGTCATTTTGCACTTCTAAAATGATCTGGTCTTCTTCTACTGTGTCACCCGGCTGGACGTGCCACTTGACAATTTCACCCTCGTGAATTCCTTCCCCCAGCTCGGGGAGTTTAAATTCAAATACGGCCACAAGTCGTTCCTCCTTTGATTAGAAATCTAAGACCTGATTAATGGCTTTGACGACGCGCTGTGGATCAGGCAGCCACTTGTCTTCGATCATCCCGAACGGATAGACGGTATCCGGTGCTGTGACGCGCAGAACCGGGGCTTCAAGGTGCAGAATCGCTTTTTCATTAATTTGAGCGATGACTTCAGCAGCAACACCGGATTGTTTTTGCGCTTCTTGTACAACAATGGCCCGGTTTGTCTTTTCGATAGATTTAACAATGGTGTCAATGTCGATCGGGCTGATGGTGCGCAGGTCAATCACCTCAACCTTGGCCCCCCGTTCTTTTTCGATCTGTTCAGCAGCTTTAAGTGAGGTATGCACCATGGCACCATAGGTGATAATGGTGACATCATCACCTTCTTTGACAATGTTTGCTTTTCCGAGCGGAATGGTGTATTCACCTTCCGGCACTTCACCGCGGAAAGAACGATATAATTTCATGTGCTCCAAAAACACCACGGGGTCGTTGTCCCGGATGGCCGAAATAAGCAAGCCTTTGGCATCGTAAGGGTTGGAGGGAATGACCACTTTCAGACCAGGTGTTTGCAGCATTAACCCTTCCAAGCTGTCAGCATGCAATTCAGGTGTTTTCACTCCGCCACCGAACGGAGAACGGATCGTAACTGGGGAGTGATAACGTCCGCCGGAACGGTATCTCATCCGTGCCATTTGGGAGGCAATGCTGTCCATCACTTCAAACACGAAACCGAAAAACTGAATTTCCATAACAGGACGAAAACCAGTGAGGCCAAGTCCGATCGCTAATCCCCCGATACCGGATTCAGCCAGCGGTGTATCGAAGACACGTTCTTCACCGAACTGTTTTTGCAGTCCGTCTGTCGCACGGAATACGCCTCCGTTTTTACCAACGTCCTCGCCAAAGACAAGAACGGTTTCATCACGTTCCAATTCCACGCGCAAAGCATCAGTAATGGCTTGTATCATTGTCATTTGTGCCATGCTTTATTCCCCCGCTTTCTCGTACTCTGCTTTTTGTTCTTCTAAGTGAGCAGGCAGTGTTTCAAACATGGAGTCAATCAGCTGCGGAATAGTCATTTTCTCTGTTTCATCCGCTTGTTTAATAGCTTTGTTAATTTCTTCCTTAGCTTCTTCGATCACTTTGTTTTCGTCTTCTTCAGACCAGAGCCCTTTAGATTCCAGATATTTACGGAAACGGATTAGCGGATCGTTTTTCTCCCATTCGTCCAATTCCTCATTGGTGCGGTAACGGGTTGGATCGTCACCAGCCATGGTATGAGGACCATAGCGATACGTCAAGCTTTCAATCAAGGCAGGACCTTCTCCGTTACGTGCCTTGTCCACCACTTCTTTCATCACCGTGTACACAGCTAAAACGTCCATACCGTCAACCTGATAGCCCGGAATACCTGCTGCCACGGCTTTTTGGGCTAAAGTCTCGGCATTGGTTTGTAATTCGACCGGAACGGAAATAGCGTACTGGTTGTTTTGAATCACAAAAACGGCAGGCACCTGGTAAGCCCCGGCAAAGTTTATCCCTTCATAGAAGTCCCCTTGAGACGTTCCCCCGTCTCCGATGTATGTAACGGCTACGCGCTTTTCTCCTTTTTTCTTAAAGCCAAGGGCCACACCGGCTGTTTGGATAATTTGGGCTCCAATAATAATTTGAGGCATTAGAACATTCACATCTTCCGGAATCTGCCCACCATGTTGATGTCCTCTTGAATAAAGAAATGCTTGATACAGTGGCAAACCATGCCACACAATTTGGGGAATGTCACGGTAGCTGGGCAAAATAAAGTCTTCCTTGTTCAAAGCAAATTGAGACCCGATCATGGTGGCTTCCTGACCGGCTACAGGTGCATAGAACCCCAAGCGTCCCTGACGATTGAGACTGATGGCACGCTGGTCTAAGACACGCGTAAACACCATGCGTTTCATCAATTCTCGCAGTTCATCATCACTCATTTTGGGTTCCAGGTCGGAAGAAACAACCTTCCCGTCTGCATCGAGCACTTTAATGGTCTCTACTTTTTCGGCTCGAATAGCTTTCAATTGTTTACTCATACTTTCACCCCTTAAACATAATACGCCTTTCTATATTTTTGGCTAAACCATGGAAATGATGTATTCAAATTGTATAAAATAATAATACATAAATCAACAAAGGAGTATCCCTCATGAGTGATAAAAACTACCTTAAACGAACTGTCATCAAAGAATCTATCAATAGCAGATTCCTTAATGAGGAACGCCCAGTACGCATTTACCTTCCGCCCGGCTACAATGAATTGGTCTCCTACCCCATTGTGTACACTCAAGATGGACAAGACGCCTTCATGTATGGACGCATCGCCACCATTGCTAATTATCTCATACTTGAAAAAGGAATGGAACCCATCATTATCGTTGGGGTTGATGTGGATAAAAAGAAGCGTACAAGCGAATATTCTCCTATTGGTTCCCGCCACGATGCCTACAAACGCTTTTTTGTAGAGGAGTTATGCCCGTTTATTGAATCTCGTTATGAATTAAGACAGAATGGCATCAGCCGCGTCCTGCTGGGAGATTCACTCGGTGCAACAGTTTCTTTACATATTGCTCTTGACCACCCAGACTGGTTCCATTATGTTATTAGCCTTTCCGGCGCTTTTCTAAACCCTTCTTTGGAGCAATTGGCCACAGAACCCCATTTGGAATGGCTTAACATGTGGATGCTGATCGGGACTCAGGAAACAGAAGTGGAGACACATATGGGCACTTTTGACTTCTTAGACTGGAACCGCAGGGCAAAAGCTGTCCTAGAAGAAAAAGGGGCTGACATCACCTATTTAGAGAAAGAGGGACAGCATATTTGGGGTTTTTGGCAAAAACATCTCCCTGATTGTTTAATGCATTACTTTGGTCCAGACAAGCAGGCATAACCTGTCCGCCACAAAGGCCAAAATAAAAACAGCCTGAGAAAGCTGTTCTTGTCCAACATGTATTTTATCGATTTTTAATTTAACGTCAAGAGGCGGATTGTCCGCCTCATTTTCATTTGGCATTTAGGCAAGCCTTGTGGTTTAATCTTGTTGCCTTGTTTGATATAGTAGACACTCAATCGTTACACACTCACCTGCCCTAATCTTCCATGGTTGATAAGTCTCCCGTCGGCAAGCCAAGCTCCCACGCCTTCAGGACACGGCGCATAATTTTCCCAGAACGGGTTTTGGGGAGTTTGTCTTTAAATTCAATTTCCCGTGGTGCAGCATGGGCGGCCAGTTTTTGTTTAACAAACAGGTAGATGTCCTCCTTCAAATCTTGACTGGGCTCATATCCGGCTCTTAAAGTAATAAACGCTTTAATAATCTCTCCACGGACTTGATCAGGAATGCCGATCACACCTGCCTCGGCCACCGCCGGGTGCTCGACCAGCTTGCTCTCCACCTCAAACGGCCCCACTCTCTCTCCGGACGTATTAATGACATCATCGGCACGGCCGTTAAACCAGAAGTATCCTTCTTCATCTTTATAAGCTGTATCACCTGAGATATACCACCCGTTTTTAAAGTATTGAGCGTACTTCTCTTTGTTGTTCCATATGGCCCGCATCATGGCTGGCCAGGGAGGTTTGATAGCTAAGTTGCCCATTGTGTTGGGCGGCAGCACATTTCCTTCGTCATCAACGATTTCCAGCTGTATCCCTGGCAAAGGTTTGCCCATGGAGCCTGGACGAATGGGCATGGAAGGATAATTGCTGCAAATGGTGGAGCCTGTTTCTGTCATCCACCAGTTGTCATGAATCCTTAGGCCCAGCGTGTCTACTCCCCAGCGGATTACCTCCGGATTTAAAGGTTCACCAGCAGAGAGAATGTGGCGTAAGTGGGACAAATCATAACGCTTGGGCAGTTCGTCCCCTGCTCCCATCAACATACGAAACGCTGTTGGTGCACTGAACCACACGGTGACTTTAAATTTTTCCAAGGTGGCATACCAATCTTCCGGCTTAAACCGTCCGCCTCTCAGTACCACCGTCACACGGTTAAGCCAAGGCGCCCATATCCCTGCCGCTGTCCCTGTGACCCATCCCGGGTCAGCTGTACACCAGTATATATCCCCTTCCCTTAAATCATAGGCAAACTTGCCAGAGACATACTGATGCCGCATGGCATCATGAACATGCAAGACTCCTTTGGGTTTTCCTGTAGAGCCCGATGTATAATGCAGGAGCATGCCACTTTCTCTGTCAACCCACTCAATGGTGTATGCATCACTAACCTGCATGAGTTCCTGATATAACACCTGATTAGGAGCGGTTGTTTTTTGTGCACCAACCAAAATAATATGCTTTAAATCAGGGAGTTCTGCAGCGGGAATGCGCTGAACCAGTTCTGGCGTGGTGACAATGGCAACAGCCCCGCTGTCTTCCAACCGGTCTTTTACTGCTGCTTCCATAAATGCCTCAAATAACGGCCCGGCAATCGCTCCAATACGAACAATTCCCAGCAAAGCTACATACACTTCCGGACAGCGCGGCATGAATATAAAAACACGGTCACTTTTTCGAATCCCTAGCTTCTTTAACCCGTTGGCAAATTGTGATGACAGCCTGCTCAAGTCTGCAAACGTATATTGTTCCTCCCTGTCTTCACCATTCGTATATAAAAGCGCAATTAGATCTCCAAACCCTTCTTCCACATGGCGATCCACTGCCTCGTAGACAATGTTGACATGACCTGTTTTCGCCCAGGTAAACACCCGCTCGACTTCATCCCAACCCCAATTGGCGTATACTTGATCATAATCCTTAAGATTGGTATTTGGATCCGTCATTTGAATTTCAGTTGCTTTCCCCATATGAGCACTCCTCTCCCAATCTCTGTTATATATCAGTACATCTCTATTCTATAATAGTCAGTTTATTGATTCAATTATAAAAGTTTTTAATGCATCATGGATAATAGATCATTGTCCTATTTTCCAATGAAAAAACCTCGTGAGATTCACTCACGAGGTTTGTCCAGCCTGGCAACGTCCTACTCTCCCGGGGGCTCTCGCCCCAAGTACCATCGGCGCTGGAGGGCTTAACTTCCGTGTTCGG